>JAJYOS010000163.1 GCA_021796055.1 Bacteroidota bacterium | reverse complement strand
CGGGACATAATCGCCGTAGTGAGCGAGGGCGACGACGGCTGCGGGGTAATATTCAAAGTCCGCGACGGCAAGCTGATCGGCAAACAACATTACTATCTTTCGAACGTCTCCGAACGGTCCGAATCCGAGATGATAGAGACTCTCATCGAGCGGTACTATATCAAATCGGACTACGTACCGGCTGAGATTTATCTGTCCGCAGAACCGACTGATACAGAGTTCGTTGCCAACTTGCTGCAATCGAAGAGAGGCGGAGAGGTCGAGGTCGTCGTTCCGGACGAAGGCGAAGACCAGAAGCTCGTGAAGATGTGCCGCGCAAACGCGAAGTATATGCTGGACGAGCTGAAAATACAAAAGGAGAAGAGCAAAGAGACGGTGCCGCACACGCTTCAGGCGCTCCAGAGGGACATCCATCTCCCCGCGCTTCCGAGGCGGATAGAATGCTTCGACAATTCAAATATACAGGGAAGCGACCCCGTAGCTTCGATGGTTGTTTTTGTCGACGGGAAGCCGCGCAAGAGCGACTACAGGAAATTCAAGATAAGGACCGTCGTGGGCCCGGACGATTTCGCGAGCATGGAAGAAGTGATCGAACGCCGTTACACGAGAGTGATGCGCGAGGGAGGGCAGTTCCCCGACCTGGTCGTGGTCGACGGCGGCAAAGGACAGCTCTCTTCAGCTGTAGACGTTCTAAGGAGGATCGGACTCCCCAATCAGCCGATAATCGGGCTTGCAAAGCGGCTCGAGGAAGTGTTCGTTCCCGAAGAGTCGGAATCCATTCTGCTGCCGAAGACGTCCTCGGCATTGAAACTTCTCCAGCACGTTCGCGACGAGGCACACAGGTTCGCCATAACATTTCACCGATCTCTCCGTGAAAAGCGCGTGATCTCCACCGAGCTCACGGAAATTGAAGGTGTCGGTGAGACGAGGGCGACAAGGCTGCTGCAGGAGTTCGGTTCGGCGAAGGGTGTCCGTCAGGCGTCGCTGGAAGAGCTGGCCCGGGTGGTCGGGATGAAGGCGGCACGGAATATCAAATCGTATTTCCAGGACCGGATAGAAGAAAACGGGGAGACCGTGGGGTCGGCCTCGTAACGGGGTGCGAATCGAAGAGTGGGGTTGCACCTGCCGGCTCGTTAGAAATTCCGTCCGGAACGGCCAATTCCTGACAATTTGGGGCCCCGGCGTGAATGCGTTGTTTGCGAATCCTCTGTTTTGTATACTTCCTGTCAGATAATCCTCTTGCCCTCCGGTGTGTACAGACGTTAGTCGAATTTAATCCGAAAACTATAATGTATGTCAAATGAATTGACGGACGGCAGGTATATAATCACTTCGGCACTCATGGGGTACGGCCATCTGAGGGCTGCGCATAACTTATCCTGTGTCAGTGGCGCCCCCGTCGCAAGAGTCGACAGGGAACCGTTCGTCGGCGGGATCGACGAACTGATATGGAACGGCGCGCAGCGCATTCACACTTACGGGTCGAGAGACGCGGAGAGCAGGACCAGGTTTCTGTACAATTGGTTCGACGGTCTGATGAGAATCCAGGACGACCACAAGCCGCCGTCTCTGGTGGGATCGAAGTTTATTCGGCTCCTCAGTGCGCTGAAGGTCGGAGAGCGCTTTCTTGATTCCTTAAGACCGGACTATCCCGCTTTGCTCCACACATTTTATCTGCAGGCGATGATTTCATTATACCGGCGTTACCGCGGGAGGAATTATCTTCTGCTGTGTGATACCGAATTTCACCGCGTATGGATACCGATCGACCCGAACGAGCCGAATATTGATTACATGGTTCCGGTTCCTAGATCCGCGGACAGGCTGATGTCTTACGGTGTGCCTTTGGAACGGATTCATGTAACCGGTTTCCCGCTGCCGCCGGTCAATACCGGTGCCAGTGATCTGGCCGCCCTTGTTGCTGATCTTGAGATCAGAAGAAGCAGGCTCCGATCCGGTTCAACCGTTCCGCTGACCATAATGTTCCCCTTCAGCGGTGCCGGCGCATATTCGAACATGCTGGCGGAACTTGTGAAATCTCTGCTCGACGATCTGAGAGATGGAAGCGTAAGGCTGATAGTCTCGTGCGGCGACAACGAACATGCGCTGAAGAATGCGGAGAATTTATTCGTGAATTACGGGCTCGACGAATGCGAGTATACTGAGGTGATTTTCGACCGGGATCTCTTCAAATCTTTCGATAGATTCAACGTTGCCCTTAAGTCCGTCGACGTGATTATCACAAAGCCGAGCGAGATGGTTTTCTACGCCGCTCTAGGTATTCCGATGGTATTTCTTCCGCCGATCGGGGATCATGAGGCAAGAAACCGGGAATATCTGATTGATAACAAGTGTGCAGTTGACATGTCGTCAATACGCGACTTTCCCCGCTGGCTCGACGAGAGCCGGAAAACGGGTCAATTGCTGGAACTTGCCGAGATGGGATATCAGAGACTTCCCAAGACGGGAGGATTCGAGATTGACCGGCTCGTGAGCGGTGAGAAGGTTGACGAGGGCACCTTTGATAGACTGATCCCGTGAGAACGCAGCGGAGACTTGTTTCTGCTGATTCTTCCTTATGCTGAAGGAATCACGAATCTAGTTGCCGGAAGGGAGCAGGAGCGTGTTACGGGTGATCTTCACGGACGTCCCGCGCCAGTTTGTTTTCCTGTTGACGAGCGGGACCGGCCATGAAAATGCAATAAGCAAATCTTTGATCGGGGCCGCCATGCAGTGTGTAATTCCCAGGCCGCTGTCAAGAGTCGCATTCATGAGCGCATCTCCGGTAATCTTCGCTCCCCACGTGAACGCCGCTATGAGAGACGCTTCATACGAGAACCCGGAGACTGCAGCCAGGACCAGTGACCAGAATGGAAAATTCATGAGGAGTTCGGCGAAGTAGGCCGGCTTATTCAGGTTCCATCTCAACTGTGCCCATCGGGTATGCCTATTCACAAAGCGTTTGAAAGTCCACGAGTGATTCGTCGTGCCGATCAACTGCGGCGAGACTACCACTTTGTATCCGCTCTTCTTGTACATCCTACCCATCAGGTAGTCTTCAGCGAGATAATTCCGGAGTTCCCATATGCCGCCCAGCCGGTCGAACTGTGATTTCCTGAAGAAAATCGATTTCCCCACTACTATCTTCCTGTCTGCGAGATCGAGCAGGCTGACATTTCCGATCACGAACGAATTAAGATGAAGATTCTCGAACAACGCACCGATATTCTCTCCTCCGACTCCCTTGATCAGGTTCGTCACAACCCCGACCCGCTCATCCTCGAAGTACTTCACATTGTCCCTGAGATAGTTCCTGGAGACGATAACGTTGCTGTCGCTGATCACCATGTAATCGTTTTCAGCAAGCGGCATCATGCCATACAGGTTGTTAACCTTCGGGTTGTATCCCAGCGTGCGGTTACTTACCGTATATTTGATCTTTTTGTCCGGGAACTCGAGTTTAAGCTTTTCAATAAGCGGTATTGCCGGGTCGTCCGGAGACTGAAGGCCGATTACGATCTCATAGTCCGGGTAGTCCTGGTTTGCAAAGGAAACGAGATTAGAGTAAAGGTTTCCGTCAATTCCGTTTACCGGTTTGAGTACCGAGATCGACGGAAGGAATGGTGCATCTTCCTGTTTCTCGTCTTGATTAGGGCGCCTATCCGAAAAGAGCTTGAGTCTTGTCGCCAGGAGGGTAATGAGATAATAGGTCAAGCCGAAAACGATTAGCAATTCCAGAACGATCTTCATTCTCTTCCTTTCTTCTCGCTGTCAATAACACAAAAGGATGTTAATTGGTTGCGAATTCCGCGTGAAATTAAGAATACCTTTTAAGGGATCGGCCGTCGGGCACCCAACCGGCACCTCCTTCGGGCAGGACCCGCGTGCGCCCCTGCGGACGTCAATTTTTCTTCCGATTTCAATAACTTTCTATCTCGAACAGCGCCGTATCTCGGAGTCGGAACGAACACACATGCTCTTCAGGCAGGCAGTGCGCAATTATCCCGTCGGACAGATGGTACACAATAACCGGCTACAAGCTCGACGGTTCGGTCAACCACTTTTCCGATTTGTCCAGGTACGTTCATCCGGATGATCTGGCACGGGTTCGGTCTGATTTGGGAAATTACATCACTCACAAGTCGTCGGTATTCTCCGAAGAGTACAGGATGCGCACCGTCGACGGCGGTTACAAATGGGTGCATGACCGTGGCCAGATAGTATTCTCAACGGAGGGAAAACCGCTGAGGATGGCGGGTTCCACATCGGACATAGATCCGAGGAAGCGAGCTGAAGAGGCGCTCATTCGAGAGAGGATTCTTCTCAGGACCCTCATCGATAATCTTCCCGACATAGTTTATGTGAAGGACATCAACTCCCGTCGAACGGTTGCCAATGCGGCTCATCTGCGAAAACGTCATAGACATGATCACCGTCCTCGACTCGAATTACGTTTGCGTTTATGCCAGCCAGTCATTCCACCAGGACAACGTAGACCCCGGCGATCTGACCGGCAAAGAATTTCTGTCATACGTCCATGGTGAGGACGTCGAGAAATTCAGAAGAGTGCTCGATAATGTTTCGGATGATTATCATTACCGTCGAGTTCGATTCAGGTTCGGCGGCGGGGGGAGGGCCTTCTGGCGAATCAAGGAGGCGACCATAAATGTCCTGATAGCCGACAACGAATCGCAGATAATGGTTGTTATGAGAGATACAACCGACAGCGTTATGCACGAGAGAGAAAGAGCCGCTCTTGAGAAGGAGCTACAGACAAGGAATTCCGAGTTGGAACGCACACTCGTCGAGATGAAAGAAATGCAAAAGGGGCTTGTGCAGTCGGAGAAGCTGGCGTCGATAGGTCATCTGGTCGCCGGCGTTGCCCACATAATCCGGCTTCAGCGAAAAAACTTTGACGGTACGGGTGAACCGGTGGCTGACCCCGTGAAGGGAAAGGATATCCCGCTCGGATCGAGAATTCTGAAGATTCTTCTGGATCTGGAAATGAAGAGCACAGATCACTTCAAGGGGCGTGACGTTCTCAAGAAGATGAAAAGCATGTATAAGGTTTACGATCCAGACCTGATTCTCGTTCTTCTGGGCGGCCCCCCCTCTCCTGAAGCAAAGAGACCGGACGCTACGGTTCCGGTCAGGAGATTGACCGTCGGTATGGTGCTGCTCGAGGACCTTGTTACCCAGAACGGCCAGCTTCTGCTTCGCAGGAGCGCCACTCCGACGGAAACTATTTGCAAGCTCCTTAACCAATGGGGCAACCTCGATCCGATAGTTTCTCCTGTACACGTCCTGCTGAATCAGGATGGAGAATAAGAATCCCCGGCATCCCGAAGTCTAAACGAATTAAGGGATTATGCGGAATTACCGGGGCGGCGAACGGACTGCGATTCCCCATTCGATCGTTCCGCCATCAATTTGATTTTTCATCGAAGCTCAATTAGATTCACCCTGGATTCGAAATATGGTCGTGCATGCTTCAGGAAGGGCAAAAGTACTTTTTGGTTCCGAGAAGCTCCAACGAAACTCCTTCGTGGTAACGATCGAACCTCCCAACAACAGGCAAAATAAGCCCTCAGCTCCTCGTTCGACGTAATACCGGATCAGATAGATCGATCTCCGCTCGCATGCCGCGGCAGACGCGGCGATTGAGAGCGAAAGTCCGGCGAGACAGATCTCTATGCAGACAAGATAAGGTTGGTAACAACACATGGAAAACCTAAGACTGTTGCAGACCGAAAACCAGCGTCTGAAACGAGCGGTCGACGAACTGTCAGTTTTGAACGAACTTGCCGGTGCAATCGGTGCACTTAAAACATCCGACGAGGTCATTCGAAAAATCATAAGCCGGTCCCTCAGGGCGGTCGATGCCGAGCAGGGGATTATTACTCTCGTTGAAGAGCAGCCGGACCTTCCCACGAAGACACTTGTAAGGGCGAGCATCAGTTCCTCAGAGCACGATCCATTCCACATCGATCAGGCTCTTCTCGGCTGGATGGTTCTTAACAAGAAGCCGCTGACCGTGAACTCCCCCGCCGCCGACGAACGGTTCCATGGCTTGCAATGGGACGATTCCGTCAGGTCGGTCCTTTGCGTACCGATGTTGGTGCGCAATCTTTTGAAGGGTGTCCTGGCCGTGTACAACAAGAAGGACGGGGAGGGGTTTACCGAAGACGACCAGCGTCTTCTCGCGATCATCGCCTCGCAGTCGGCGCAGGTCGTGGAGAACGCGAGGCTGTATGAAGAAGAGCAGGCACTGATTCGAATGCATCACGAATTGAAACTGGCTTCTCAAATCCAGATGGATCTGTTGCCGAAGGAGGCACCGAAGTTTCCGGGATACGATATTGCCGGAGCGACCTTCCCCGCGGGGACCATTGGCGGCGATTACTTCGACTTCATTCCGCTCAGCGAACATAGACTGGCGCTTTGTCTCGGAGACATCTCAGGCAAGGGACTCCCGGCCGCGCTGCTGATGACTAATCTGCAGGCCTCACTCCAGGGCCTGACAATCTCCGGCAACTCGGTTAGAGATTGTGTCGCCGGCCTGAACCGGCATCTTTACAAGAGGACGGGGCCGGAGAAGTTTGCGACGCTCTTCTATGCGACGGTCGACACGATGAGCCACGAATTGACATACTGCAACGCGGGTCACGAGCCCCCGTTCCTTCTTACCGAAGAACATGATCCGATACGTCTCCGCGAAGGCGGCACCGTAATCGGTGTCGGAAACGGATTTGAATACGAACAGTCTACAATACGATTAAAGCCGGGAGATGTGCTTGTTGTCTATTCGGACGGAGTTACCGAGGCCATGGATCTGGACAAGGAGCAATTCGGCGAGGAAAAGCTGCGCAATCTCATCACGGAGAATGCCGCGATGCCGGCAGGGAAACTAATTGAGGAGATCCTCCGCGCCGTAAAAGAACACAGCGCAGAAACGCCTCAGCACGACGATATTACCGCACTCGTTGTGAAAAGGGTTATCGCGTGACGGAGGAAGGAAGAGCCGAGGTGAAGAGTACCATCTTCAAAGGCTTTGGAGCGAACGCCGCCGGCTGATCCGAATCGGCTTCGTGACCGATAGGGAATGATTCCGGACAGATGAAATGATGATTTCACGATATAGACTTTCGGATAACAGAATAACCGGCTCCGCATTAGCGTTGTTAATCGTCCCTATTCACACCCGTCGTCTGAAGCGGCGTGAGAGACGAGAATAAGACCATGATCGGCGAAGTCATATCTCACTACAAGATTCTGTCCAGGCTTGGCGAAGGCGGAATGGGCGTAGTGTACAAAGCTGAGGACTTGAGACTCAGGCGCAACGTCGCTCTTAAGTTCCTTCCCCCCGAACTGACGACGGATTCAGACGCAAGAATTCGGTTCGTCGAGGAAGCGCAGGCAGCGTCCGCCCTGGATCATCCGAATATCGGCGTTATTCACGAGATAGATGAGACAAATGACGGGCGTTCGTTCATCTGTATGGCTCTCTACGACGGAGAGACGCTGAAGCAGAGAATTGAGCGCGGCCCGCTCGGCGTTAAGGAGACGGTTCGAATCGGTCTGCAGGTAGCCGACGGACTACGTCGTGCACACGAAGCCGGAATCATTCATAGAGACATCAAACCGGCAAATCTGATAACTACCCGCGATGGGATGGTGAAAATCGTCGATTTCGGCCTGGCAAAGTTGACCGGGAACGTCGTCCAGACAACAGCGAGAGCCAGGCCGGGAACGGCTGCGTACATGTCGCCGGAACAAATACAGAACGGCGTCGTTGATGCCCGCAGCGATCTCTTCTCCCTGGGAGTCGTGCTGTATGAGATGGTGACCGGGACGAGGCCGTTTGCGGCCGGGCATGAAGCCGCGCTCTTCTACTCCATCGTCTATGATAAACCCGCTTCTCCTTGCGCCCTCCGCCCCGGGATTCCGGAAGGCCTGGCAGAAATAATCATGCGGCTCCTGCAGAAGGATCCCGACAGGAGATACGGCAGCGCAGCTGAGGTCAGGGACGCCCTCTCCCGGATTGCTCTTCCTGCGAAGGAGCCCGGGGCCTTCACTCGAGGCTTCCACATTATCATGGAGCACAAGTATATCGCCGGCCCTCTCTTAATTGCGGTTTTCGTTCTTGGAATCATTCTTTACCCGCGTCTTTCCGTCAGATCGTTCAGAATAGAACCAGCATCTTATGTGATAGTTGCCGACCTCGAAAATTCCACCCGGAATGCCGTGTTCGACCACTCTCTTACAGAGGCAATGAAAGTATCTCTCAGGCAATCCCCGCATTTCAATATCCTTCCCTCTTCCAGGATCGCCGAGACCCTGAAACGGATGAGAGTGCCGGTGAACACGCCGTTTGCCGAAAATATCGCAGTAGCTGCCGCACGTCGGGAGGGCATCGGCGTGGTCGTCGCGGGGGGAATTCATCCGGTCGGGGCCAGCTTCGTTCTGTCGTGTAAGATTATCGACGCAAATGCTGGCGAAACCGTGCAAATGTTCCGTCGGGAAGTCACGAGGATAGAGGATGTTTTGCCAGCGATGGATAAACTCTGTGAAGACATCAGAGAGGCCCTGGGCGAGTCGGAACGTCACATATCTGAGAACACCATCAGGCTGGATAGGGTCACCACTCCTTCTCTGGATGCTTTGGAGTTGTATTCAAGGGGGAACGTTCTGGAAGGAGAGGGGAAATACCGTGAAGCCGCGATTCTCAAAGCGCAGGCCGTCCTGAAAGACACGATGTTCGCAATCGCGGTCAGCGATCTTTCTTATATATACAGGAAACTCGGTGAAGACAGCCTGGCCTTGCATTACCACAGCCGGGTGCTTCCGCTTATAGATCGTGTCACCGACAGGGAGAGGTTCTACATCCTGGCGGTTTACTACGGTCCCAGCTTCGAGTTGGATTATCAGAGGGCTTTTGAAAATATACAGCAGCTGGTTGTGCGATACCCGAACAGCTCGGAAGGCTACGCTACACTAGGCCACTTGGCGATGTTTGTCGGGAATTACGGCGCTGCACTGGAAGCGGACGGCAAGGCCCTGTCAATCGATTCGGTCTACAAGGGTACTGTTTTCAATAATATGGGATATGCCCTCGCTCTCTCGGGTAATGCCGCCACGGCGATCGAGTACTTCAGGCAGAGTAAGATCATTCGACAGCAATATTACAGCATAGACGGATACATTGCCCAATGTTATTGGATGATGGGGAAGGAGGATTCCGCGGAGAAGATATTGACGAACCTTCTGACGGTTGGAGATCCAAGGACGAGAACACTGGCGTATTCCCAGCTCGCGGCGCTGTATTACTTCCAGGGCAGGCTGGGCTGTGCCGGGAAGGCTTGTCGAGATGCAATCGTCCAGCTGCAGAACGAGCAGAGGAAAGGCGAGGAATCTTATTTCCATTACCTTCTCGGGAGAATCGAGCGAGACCGGGGTGATGCACACAAATACGCCGGTGAAATGCGCCAGGCCGAACAAACGAGTGAGTCTCCATTTGCGGAGCTTCCCCTTATCGCGGCAAGTTACGCCGAATCCGGAAAACTGGCGGATGCGGCGCGCGTGTTGAGGCATATTGAAAATGTGAGAAGCAGCGATCCTTATTTCGTCAGGCGGCGCTCCGCTTACCTTCATCTCGTCAAGGGAGAAATACTTCTGGCAAAACAGCAGAACACCCTGGCGTCCAGGGAATTCGGACTCGTCGAGAGACTTCACAGTGCCGACCCGTTCTATCTCCTTGCCCAAAAAGGCATTGCCCTCGGCGAACTGGAGAGCCGGGATACGACAGGCGAAAGGAGGCTAAGCGGCATCCTCGGGCAGCGTGGAGAAGTAGTCTTTGCCCTCATTCTTGCTTTGAGGAACA
>JAJYOS010000162.1 GCA_021796055.1 Bacteroidota bacterium | reverse complement strand
GAAATTCAAATTTGTGGGCGAGATGCACGAAGTACTCAGCTTCGCCCTCCGTCCTTTGAAGAAGGATGACAAGCCACCCGCACGCGCTGAGGCGCCGATGGCGAACTAGCCGGGGATCTCATTTAGCTATAATCATTCGGGGAGCGGCAACCGTCGAGGTTGCCGCTTCCGTCTATGACAAGATGATCGCTCCCTCAAGCAGGGGAAACTCATTCAGAATTTCTCGGAGCAGGTCGTCATCCTCCGACGCTTCTCAACAGAAGAGGATGAGTAGTACAGGCAAGATGAGATGCTCCTCGAGGTTTGTTTTCGTTTCGAGTCTTGATTAATTTGATAATGTTCCAGTTCTTCTGAGGATAAGTCCCGATGCGTGAATGAAAATGATCAAGGATTCCCTTCCGAGTAATGACGGAGCCAAGCACAAAATGCGTGAAGTAAACCTCAAGATAAACAAACCGAAAACGTTCTGCGGAATCGTCGGTGTCTACGGAGCGGAAAACGCGTCGACCTATATTTACTACGCTATGAACGCCCTCCAGCATCGCGGACAGGAAGCGGCCGGCATTGTCACTCGTGAAAGAACTGTGGAGAGGACATTCTTCAACGTCCATAAAAATACGGGACTGATTGCCGACGTGTTCAAAGATGAAAAACTCCTCAACGATGTGCTGAGGGGGGACGCCGGCATCGGTCACAACAGGTATTCTACGACTGGATCTGCCGAAAGCCATAAGAACGTCCAGCCGATCGTGGTTAATTATCGGAAGGGAAATCTCGCGATAGCCCACAACGGAAATCTCACGAATTCTCACCGGCTTCGCGATGAGTTGACCGAAAGCGGTACCCTCTTTCAGACCACCACCGACACCGAGATTATTCTTCATCTGATCGCCCGAAGCCAGAAAGAAACCGTGATAGAACAGGTCTACGAAGCCATGCAGACTATCAAAGGGGCGTTCTCGCTGGTCATTCTATCCGACAATCAGCTCATCGTCGCCAGAGATTCTTACGGATTTCGTCCGCTTGCGTTGGGAAGAATCGGTAAAGCGTTCATCGCTGCTTCCGAAACATGCGCGTTCGATATCCTCGGCGCCGAGTATATACGGGACGTCGAGCCGGGTGAAATTGTCGTCATCGACGATGAGGCGATTGCGACTGGAGAGGGGCGCTCACTGTTCCTTCCCGACATTCCCAAGCAGTCGCGCCATTGTATTTTCGAGTACATATATTTTTCGCGCCCGGACAGCAAGATATTCGGCGAAAGCGTCGACAAAGTAAGGCGGAAGATCGGCAAAGGCCTTGCGGAGGAATCTCCGGTTGAGAACGACGAGGATGAAAAGCTTGTCGTGATCAGCGTTCCGGACTCCTCGAATACGGCTACGCTCGGTTATGTTTCCCAGAGCCTGAAAATGGGGATAAAAGCGAAATTCGAAATCGGTCTCATCAGGAGTCATTATATCGGCAGGACTTTCATCCAGCCGAACCAGTATTCGCGGGATTTGAAAGTGAAGATCAAGTTCAACACCGTCAAAGGCGTGCTCAAGGGGAGAAAGGTCGTCATCGTCGACGACTCGATAGTCCGCGGCACTACGAGTAAACAGCTCGTGAAGCTGATTCGCGAAGCCGAACCGGCGGAAGTCCATTTTCGTGTAAGTTCTCCTCCGATAATGCATCCGTGTTATTATGGGATGGATTTTCCCTCGGAGCGGGAGCTGTTCGCGAACCAGTTTGAAGGCAACATCGAGCTGATGCGGAAGGAACTGAACGTCGATTCGCTGGCCTATCTGTCGCTGGAGAAACTGCTCGATTCGGTGCCGGTCGACGAACGCAGGAATTACTGCACGGCCTGTTTCAGCGGCAACTATCCGACGGAAGTTGAGGTAAACACCAAGGAAGAGTTTGAAGCGAATATACATGAGGCCAGGTCATAATTGCGGGCTTCCTTTTCAGCTTTTGATCGCCGGCGGCCGGGATTTTTGAGTGAGAACGAGTTGTCCGGAAATTGGGAGTGAACCACGTTTGACCGAAAGCTCGCGCACAAATGAAACTCTGAAGGTTGAGAAAAAGTGGACCGTATCGAATATTCTCAGCCTGAGCCGGATTTTCTTTCTCGTGCCGATCGTCATCCTTATCCTCAAACCCGGAAACGAATACAGGTTGACGGTACTTGTCCTTATGCTGGTCGCCGCGTCCACTGATTTTCTCGACGGGCTCCTTGCAAGGGTCCTGAACCAGGTCACGGATTTCGGGAGGCTGCTGGATCCCGTTACAGACAAGATCTGCCTGATTTCGATATCTGCGGCCCTCGTGATTGTGAAGGATGTGCCTTTGTGGTACGCGGCACTTGTTGCGCTGCGGGATATCCTGATCGTCGTGGGAAGCTCGTTCATAATCAGCCGCCGTAAGGTCGTCGTTCAATCGGTGTGGGCAGGGAAGTGGACGGTAACTTTCATAGCGGCTTATTTGATATTGGCCACGATGAGGATTGACGCCCTCGCGGAAATCAAGATGTTTTTCCTTTACCTCAGCACGCTGTCGCTCTTCGGTTCACTTGCAGTGTATACGTGGATCTACCGGAAATATATGGCGGCAAATGGCTGATGTTCATCAACGGATCCAACTTGCGGTTTAAAATGGGATTTGTCTGTTAATGGGATTGCTCGATCGGTTCAGGAAAGTCAGAGACGGGCTGTCAAGGACACGCTCGACGTTCTCCGACAGGATCACGAAAGTCATATCGAGGAAGACGAGAATCGACGACGAGCTCATCGACGAGATTGAGGAGACATTGCTGTCCGGCGACATCGGCTTTGATGCCACGGGAAAAATTGTCGCGGACATAAGAGCCCGCGTGAAGGCAGAAGGGTATGAGGATTCCGCGATGCTGAAGGACCTTCTCAAGGAGGAGGTAGCAAAATATTTGATCGACCCTGACGGGACCGGACCCGTTCCCGAAAAGCCCCGCGTTATTATGGTCGTGGGCGTGAACGGCGCGGGTAAGACAACGACCGTCGGAAAGCTGTCGTATAATTTCAGGAGCGAAGGGAAGAGAGTGTTGATTGCGGCTGCGGACACTTTCCGCGCCGCGGCGAACGAACAGCTGAAAATCTGGGCCGACAGGGCCGGAGTGGAGATAATTCAGCAGGAACCGGGGACAGATCCCGGCGCAGTAGCCTACGACGCCGTGAGCGCGGCAAAGGCCCGGGGAATCGACGTCGTCCTGATCGACACGGCCGGCAGGCTTCATACCAGGACGAACCTGATGGAAGAACTCAAGAAAATTGCAAGAGTAATCGGGAAAGTCGTCCCCGGTGCACCACACGAAGTGTATCTCGTTCTCGATGCGGTCACCGGCCAGAACGGGCTTGTGCAGGCGCGAATGTTCCTGGAAGCGGCGGGCGTCACCGGAATTGTGCTGACGAAACTGGACGGTACTGCCAAAGGGGGAATTGTGATTGCTATCAGCCAGGAGCTTAAATTACCCGTGAAATATATCGGCGTCGGCGAAGGAATAGACGACCTGCAGCCTTTCGATCGGAATATGTTTGTCGATGCGTTGTTTTCTGAAGCCGAAGAGGAAAATGACGTCCAGGGATCCCCAGCAAAGGGAGCTTAATGGCAAAAATCAAAATACTCTCTGAAGAAATAGCAAGTAAGATCGCCGCCGGTGAAGTTGTCCAGCGACCGGAGTCCGTTGTGAAAGAGCTGATCGAGAACTCGATCGACGCTGGGGCGGAGGCGATCGACATCGAAGTGAAGGATGCCGGAAAGAGCTTCATCAGGGTTACCGACGACGGTGCCGGCATGACCGAGGAAGACGCCCTGCTCGCGTTCGGGCGTCATGCGACGAGCAAAAT
This sequence comes from Bacteroidota bacterium, assembly GCA_021796055.1. The sequence continues at coordinate 6,029 of JAJYOS010000162.1, read as the reverse complement.
AGAGACGTACCAGGACCTGGAGAACGTGTCGACGCTTGGATTCCGCGGGGAAGCGCTTTATTCTATCGCTGCCGTATCTCAGGTTGAATTGAAAACGAAGACTGCGGACGAGGATGCCGCGGTTTATCTGCGTCTCGAGGGAGGACGTCAGGAAGAAGTTTCCCGGACGTCCCACGCTAACGGAACGACGATCATCGTGAAGAACCTTTTCTACAACACGCCGGGGAGAAGGAACTTCATGAAAGCGAACCCGACCGAGTTTCGCCATATATACCAGACGGTTTCCAGATACGCCATCGCATTTCCGGAAATCTTCTTCACCCTGCATTCGGGAGATGAAACGGTCCTGCGCGCAAAGTCGGCTACCGTTCGCGAAAGGCTGGACGAGATATTCGGTGAACGATTCACCGATTCGCTGGTCGCCTTCGAGGAAGATTACGATCATTTGAAGGTCAGCGGATTCCTCGGCAAGCCGGAATACACGAAGCGTACCCGCGGCGAACAGTTCCTCTTTCTCAACAAGAGATATGTGATCAGCAAAGCGATAAACCACGCGGCGTTCTCGGCTTATGAAAATCTCATCGACAAAGGCGATTTCCCGTTCTTCGCGATATTCATCGAAATGCCGGCGAATGAGGTCGATGTCAATGTGCATCCCGCGAAACTGGAGGTCAAATTCAGAGACGAGAGAAGTATATACGGAGCGATCCGCTCGGCGACGAGGAGTGCTCTCGTCAAGAGCGACCTCGTGCCTGAAATGGGAATCGCTCCGGACGGTGCAAGGTTCGTCAGCCGTACCACGACCGAATCGTCCCGCGGAGGCATCGTTCCCGTGACGTTCAACTCGAAACCTTCCCAGCGATACATCGAGGACGAGCGCATAGCAGATGCGGTCGATCCGCTTTTTTCATTGAGGTTTCCTCAAAACAGGACCGCCCCCGGAGAATCCGCCGAAATGGAAGGCGGATCTATGGAAGACAGCGGCGACATCATCTACCAGCTGCACAACAAGTATATAATCTCTCAGATTTCTACGGGTCTCCTGGTCATCGATCAGCATGCTGCACACGAGCGGGTGATATATGAAAGAACACTGAAGAGATTCGCCGAGCAGGGTCAGAACACTCAGCAGCTCCTCTTTCCCATCAGCCTGAACCTGGACCCTGCCGACCTCACGATTGTCGAGGAAACGCTGCCCGACCTCAACCTGATGGGCTTCAGCATAAAGATTTTCAGCGGGTCGACCGTTGTGCTGGACGGTGTGCCGGTCGATCTCAAACCCGGGAGAGAGAGTACGATCCTTACGGAGATCATCGAGGATTACAAACGCGACAACGATCTTCGCCTTACTCCCCGTGAGAAGCTCTGCAAGACATACGCCTGCAAAGCCGCAGTGAAGGCGGGAGACTACCTTACTATAGAAGAGATGGAGTCACTCATCGATCAGCTCTTCGAGGCCGAAGTGCCGTATGTTTGTCCTCATGGCCGGCCTGTACTCGTCAAGATCCCGCTCCTGGAACTCGACAAGAAATTCGGAAGGATCTGATCTCCGCTTATTTCTCCCCGAAATCAGTGGGGCCTATATATATCCCGCAGAGAACCTTGCGAAGGTACTTACGGTCGGATCTACCTTAGCAAGGTACATGTGATTTTCTGGAAGTGAGCCGGTACGCCGAAATCCGCGATTTTGCAACTTTTTTTCCCCTTACTTATATTAAAATTCACCATTTCCCAATTAATGAGCTGATGTAGAATATGTCTGAGACAGTGTCTTTACGCGGAAAGAAGAGAACTCATACTTGCGGCGAGCTTAGAGCGAAGGATATCAACGAGGTAGTCACTCTTAACGGCTGGGTCGACGGGAGGCGCGACCTTGGCGGGATGATTTTCATCGACCTCCGCGACCGCTACGGAAAAACACAGGTTGTGTTCGCTCCACAACACAACCAGGCCGTTTACCAAATCGCAAAGCAACTGAGGAATGAGGACGTGATAGCCGCCGTTGGGAAAGTGGAACGGCGGCCGGACGGCACTGAAAACAAGAGTATGCCCACCGGTGAAGTGGAAGTGCTGGGAGACGACCTCCTGATTCTCAACGAGGCCGAGACACCGCCTTTTCCCATCGAAGATGTCATCGATACGAGTGAAGAACTGCGGCTGAAGTACCGCTATCTCGACCTGAGACGCCACCAGATGCAGAGCAATCTGCAGGTGAGGCACAGGATGGCACAGACAGTCCGACGGTATCTGGACTCGCTTGGTTTTCTGGAGATTGAGACACCATTTCTCATGAAAAGCACGCCGGAAGGTGCGCGTGATTACCTCGTCCCGAGTCGCATCCACCACGGCAAGTTCTACGCCCTCCCACAGTCGCCTCAAACTTACAAACAAATCCTGATGGTGGCCGGCTATGACAGGTACTTCCAGATCGTGAAGTGTTTTCGCGACGAAGACCTTCGCGCGGACCGCCAGCCTGAATTCACCCAGATCGACATAGAGATGTCTTTTGTGCTGGAGGAAGATATTTACCGAATGGCGGAGGGACTGGTGAAGACACTCTTCAAGGAAGTTAAAGGGGTCGACATAACAACGCCTCTTCCCCGGATGAATTACGAGGAAGCGATGACGAGGTACGGCAGCGACAAGCCCGATCTCCGTTTTGGACTCGAGATAGAGAACGTCACGGAACTCCTGAAAGGATCCCAGTTTAAAGTGTTTGAATCCGGCATCGAGGCCGGAAACCTGATCTGCGGAATGAATTTGAAGGGGCAGGCCGGAGTCAGCAGGAAGCAGGTTGACGAACTGACGGAACTCGCCAAATCCTGCGGCGCCGCCGGACTGGTCTACTTCAAGGTCGGGGCGGACTCACTCGATTCCCCGACCGCGAAATACTTTTCTAATGAACAGCTGAATGGCTTGCGGGCAAAATTCTCGACTCAGACGGGCGATTTGATACTTGTCGTCACTCAGCCCGCAAAACAAATATTCGGGACATTAGGCCTGTTCCGCCTCGAGCTCGCGAAGAGATTCAGCCTGGTCGATCAAGACAAGGACTCGCTTCTCTGGGTCACGGAATTCCCTTTGTTCGAGTGGTCTGACGATGAGAGAAGATTTGCCGCGATGCATCATCCGTTTACATCCCCGAAGGACGAAGATGTCGCAATAATCGACGAAGGCCTGGCTGAGCAGAAGACGAAGAAAAGATGGGCAAGCGACAATCCGATCGGGAGCGTCCACGCAAGGGCTTACGACCTTGTCTGGAATGGGAACGAAATCGCGGGCGGGAGCATAAGGATCTTTCAACCCGGCCTGCAGCAAAAGATGTTCAACTGTCTCGGCATCTCCGAAGATGAGGCGCAGAAGAAATTCGGATTTCTCCTGGAAGCTTTCAAGTACGGCGCCCCTCCTCACGGCGGCATCGCCTTCGGCTTCGACAGGCTGGTAATGCTTTTTACCGGAAGTAAATCGATTCGAGACGTCATTGCGTTCCCCAAGACAAGCAGCGCGATGTCCCTGATGGACGAGGCGCCGAACGAGGTCAGCCGGGAACAGTTAATGGAACTTCACCTGAAGGTGATCTGATATGCTTATATTCGGCTTGATTCTCCTGATCGGCAGCCAAATGGGATTCAACAATAATAGAACGGACAAAATGGAAGCACTGGGTAAGTTGTCTAATGTAAAAGAAGCGCAGTACCAAGTGATTGCGAACTACGAATCCGGAAAGGCGATGCTCCAGATCTTCAAGCCGGGGATCCTTCATTTCACGCTCGAGCGCGGCGATGAAGCGAGGAAGTCATTCGCGGTCGTCGAATCTCCCGGGAAACTGCCTGACCGGGTTATGGATGTGACCAGGGAGAAAATAGCAGTCAATTTCCCGGACGGTTCGATCCGGTACTCCCCCGAATCGATGAGCCTCAGTTTTCATTCAAAGGACGGAGCAGACCTGCTCGATCTCGACTCCATTGAGTTCAGCGATACCGGAATGACGGCAAAGTTCGACTTTCACGGGGCGAGGAATTTTTACGGGCTAGGTGAGAAAACGCTTCCGTACAACAGGTACGGCAGCCGATGGACGATGTGGAACTCCGATTTCCCGGCGTACGGCGTGAAGTTCGATCCGCTCTACGAATCGGTTCCGTTTCTGCTGAAGGCCGACTCAAGCGGCGCGTACGGGCTCTTCTTTGACAATACATCAAAGTCAAACTTCGACGTCGGTGCGACGCTCCCCGACAATCTGATATACAGCGCAAGGGCCGGTGCTCTTGAGCTCTACATTATCACGGGCAAGAATGCGGCGGACGTAGTGAAAAAACTTGCAGATCTAACCGGCAAGATGCATATGCCCCCGATCTGGTCGCTGGGATACCAGCAGTCGAGGTGGAGTTACTATCCTGAATCCGAAGTACTTGACTTAGCCCGTGGATTCCGAAAGAATAAAATTCCATGCGACGTCATCTATCTTGATATCGACTATATGGACGGTTACAGGTGCTTCACCTGGAGCCCGAAGAATTTCCCGACGCCGGTGAGCATGCTCGATACACTCCACGACAAAGGATTCAAGGTCGTCACCATCATCGATCCTGGGATAAAGGAAGACAAAGGATATGGAGTCTACGACAGCGGTGTGAAAAAAGACGTCTTCGTCAAAATGCCGAACGGGAAATATTTCGTCGGCAGGGTATGGCCCGGCGATTGCGTGTTCCCGGATTTCTTCAACAAGAAGACGAGACAGTGGTGGGGCGAGCAATACAAGTCGCTTCTAAGGTTCGGCGTGGATGGTTTCTGGAATGATATGAACGAGCCCAGTGTGTTCAATACCCCCAACAAGACTTTCCCGCTCGATGCGGTGCACGTGCTCGATGACGGTACCGCGATGCATTACGAAGTCCATAATGCCTATGGGATGCAGATGGCCCGCGCAACCCGTGAAGGGCTTGAGAAGCTCGAGCCGGACAAGCGGCCGTTTGTCCTGACCCGTGCGAATTACGCCGGCGGGCAGCGTTATGCCGCAATGTGGACGGGCGACAATTTCGCGAGCTTCGCCCATCTTAAACTCGCCCTCGCAATGTATCTCAATATCGGCGTCAGCGGCCAGCCGTTTGTAGGAAGCGACGTCGGAGGATTTGTCGGGAACCCAAGCGCGGAATTGTTCACTCGATGGCTGGAACTTGGAACGTTCACACCTTTCTTCAGGACACACAGCGTCAAAGATTCCAAGCCCCGCGAGCCCTGGGCTTTCGGTCCGGAATTTACCGCCATAAACCGACGGATAATCGACAGGAGATACAAGATGATGCCTGAGGTTTACACGGCTTTCAGGAACGCCCATGAGAGCGGGCTCCCGATAGTCAGACCGCTTTACCTGGATTTTCCTGAAGACACTGAAGCCTATAAGATCTCGAATGAGTTTCTGTTCGGGAGCAAACTTCTAGTCGCTCCCGTTCTGGATTCAGGCGTCGTTAAAAGAGGCGTGTATCTACCACCAGGCAATTGGGCAAGCATTTATGACGGGCTGGAGATTCCGCAAGGATGGCACGAGGTTGTCGCGCCGCTCGGTGAGACGCCGGTGTTCGTGAAGGAAGGAACGATCCTCTTCACACAGAGTCTGATTCAATCTACAAGTGAGCAGGCAGACACATTGTTTCTGCGGGTCTATGGTCGAGAATCGGCGGCAGGCGATGCATATTTTGACGACGGGCACTCTCTTGCATATCGGGACGGTGACTTCTTAAGTCTCGGTGCGACGTTCAAAAGTGACGGCACCGCCGGGAAATTCGAGTTTAGCGCATCTGGCGGGTACACGCCCGGCTATAAGGAATTGGCGGTGCAACTGGCTGTGACAGGCTCCAATTCCTTTACCAGCGCTATTGCTGTGACGCGTGACGGGCAGAGAGTGATCGGCGTGATCTCGCATCCCCGGCAGGGACTAATGCAGGCCACCTTCCCGTTCAATCTCTCGATTACCACAATACACCTAAAGTAAAGGTGAGATTCTTTGCCGACTCCGGGCGGAAGAGTCCTTT
>JAJYOS010000161.1 GCA_021796055.1 Bacteroidota bacterium | reverse complement strand
ATCAGCTCGGCAACGGAACATTTCCCTTCCGAGAGTCCGGTGTGCTCGGCGGAGCGGAGCACTTCCTTGAGAGACTTCGTGTAGTTATCCGGAGAGAATGTGTCGAGATCGACGATGTAGGTGTATTGCGGGACGACAGCTGCGCCGGCCCATTGAAATGGTCTGATGTCTATCAAGCCCGGCTGAAAAACAAGCTGGTAGAAGCTGAAATGTTTTCGCAAGTATTCTTCGAGCACCTGCAGGGCCGTCAACCTGTCGTATTCCTGCTTCTGGACTTTCGAATCGTCAAGCGAGCGGAAATGCACGCCGTCGTAGGCCCTGATCGGCATCAACTTTACCAATTTTTGCGCCATTCTCGTACCCGTAAAGAGTGCGCACGAAGCAACCGGAGTCTCGTTCCTGATTATCTGGATATACTCGATCTCGCGATCCAATACCTCCCGGTAGGCATTCAGGAATTGCGGAAGAGAGTACGGATCTGCCGGGGGATTTTCTGAGAGAAATTTCTCGTAGGCGGGTGAATCTACCTTCTCGACTTTTAGGTCAACCATTTTGGGGAAGAGAAACTCTGGACTCTAAATCTGAAATCTCAGGCACCGTGTCCACCGGAGATTCTTTTCATCTTTTGTATTTTGAGATTGATTGGAATTTATTGTTTCGGATTTAGAATTTTTCTCTATAGGATATATTTGCTGAGGTCCCGGTCTCTCACGATTTTGCTCAGCTTCTCGCGTACCATTTCGCGTGTGATTTCGACATTGGCCGACTCGATCTTGTCCGGTACATTGAACAGGATGTCCTCGAGCAGGGTAGTCATGATGGTGTGCAGCCTGCGGGCACCGATATTCTCCACCTGCTCGTTCACTTCAGCAGCCACCTTGGCGACCTCACGGATCGCGTCGTCTGTGAATCTGATCGACACTCCCTCGGTTGCCAGGAGAGCGGTATACTGTTTTATGAGGGCATTCTCGGGCATCGTGAGGATTTTGTAGAAATCTTCCTCGTTGAGGCTGTTGAGTTCCACGCGGATGGGAAATCTTCCCTGCAGTTCCGGGATGAGATCGGAAGGTTTCGTGGTATGAAATGCTCCGCTCGCGATGAAGAGGACATGGTCCGTCCTGACGGCACCGTACTTCGTCATAACCGTCGAGCCTTCGACGATGGGAAGAAGATCCTTCTGCACGCCCTCGCGTGAGACGTCCGGACCCCTCGTCTCGCCGCCCGTTGTCGCGACCTTGTCGATCTCGTCCACGAAAACTATCCCGTTGTTCTCCACCCTGCTGATGGCTTCTTTCACGACGCCGTCCATATCGACAAGTTTTTGTGCTTCCTCCTGCTCAAAAATCTTGAGTGCTTCAGGGATCGGTACCCGCCTCGCTTTGCTCTTCTTCGGCATTATGTTGCTGAGGAGATCCTGGAAATTCGCACCCAGGTCCTCGCCCCCGAACGGACCGAATACCTGCATCATCGGCATGGCATCGGCAGTCACTTGAACTTCGATCGTGCGCTTGTCGAGCTCGCCGTCAAGAAGCATCTTTCTGAGTTTCTCCCTTGTCTGACGGCGTTCCTCTTCCTCGTCTGCGTTGTTGTTTCCTTCGACGCTGACTTTCTTTGCGGCCTTCATCGGTATAAGCTCGTCGAGGACCCTTTCTTCCGCAAGGACCTTGGCGCGGTCCTGGACTTCTGCAGTCTTTTCGGAACGGACGCTGGCGACGGCAATCTCGGCGAGATCGCGTATCATCGACTCGACGTCCCTCCCTACATAACCGACCTCGGTAAATTTCGAGGCTTCAACCTTGACGAACGGAGCATTGGACAGCTTCGCCAGCCGCCGCGCAATCTCCGTTTTCCCGACTCCCGTCGGCCCGATCAAGATGATGTTGTTCGGCATTATCTCTTCGCGGAGATTTTCGGGCACCTGCTGCCGGCGCCAGCGGTTCCGTAGGGCGATCGCCACGGATTTCTTGGCGGCATCCTGTCCGATGATATACTTGTCGAGCTCCTGAACTACCGTCCGGGGCGTAAGCTCACGCTTTGAAGGATCGCTCTTTATGAGCTTGGATGATTTGGCCATTTCAAATTTCTTCAATTGAAAAATTCTTGTTTGTGTAAATGCAGATATCCGACGCGGCATCCAGCGATTCCAGCACGATCTCCCTGGCCGTCATGTGCGTATGTTTGATGAGGACTCTCGCCGCCGAGAGCGCGTAGTTGCCTCCGGATCCTATTGCGACGATCTTGTCGTCGGGCTCGATCACATCGCCGGTGCCGGAGATCAGAAGCGCGGTGTCCTTGTTCATCACCACTAGCAGTGCCTCGAGCCGGCGCAGGTATTTGTCGAGCCTCCAGTCTTTCGCAAGTTCGACAGCTGCCCTGCTGAGGTTCCCGTGGTATTGCTGGAGCTTGTCCTCGAAGCGCTCGAACAGGGTGAATGCGTCCGCCGAGGCGCCGGCAAAACCCGCAATCACGGTATCGTTATAAAGCTTCCTTACCTTCCTGGAGTTGTTTTTCATCACCGACTGTCCTACGGTGACCTGCCCGTCGCTCCCTATAGCGCACTCTCCGTCCTTAATGATGCCGATGACTGTTGTCGAGTGAATCTTCATTGTGATCCTTTGAATGCAGGAAATCCGATCCTGACGATTAACCGGTCTTCAGCCGGGCTTATTCATTTCGCCCAAAACCCTCTCATACACGCCCAGCATAAGAAGCGCCTCTTTCCAGTCGAGCAGGTCGTCCTCCATCTCCGGAGTCAGGCCCGATTTCGGTGTCTTCTTTTCAAGATCATCGTACGAAGCGGAATATTTAACTTCATACCTGAGCACAACATCGTGATAATGCCGGATCTTCCCCTCAACAGTCTCCCGGTCGAGAGTATCGATGATTCCCATTTACCTATGCCTCTCGCCGCATTCGGGCCGGGGGAACCCGCAGCTGCTCGCGGTATTTCGTGACGGTCCTGCGTGCGACTCTGTAACCCTGCTGGTTGAGGAGTTCGGTGATCTTCTCGTCGTTGAGCGGGTTTGCCTTTTCCTCGGCCTCGATCATTGCCTTTATCTTGTTCTTGATCTCGCGCGTCGCGACTTCCTCGCCGTCGGTGGTCTTGAGTCCCTCGCTGAAGAGTTCACGCAGTCTGAAGACTCCGTAATCGGTCTGTACGTACTTTGCACTGACTACGCGGCTGATGGTGGAGATGTCGAACCCCGTCCTGTCGGCAATGTCCCTGTATATGAGCGGGTGGATATTGTCCGGACCCTCCGTGAAAAACTCGCGCTGCGTTTCCACGAGCGCTTTCATGACACTGGTCATGGTCTGGCGGCGCTGCTGCAGTGCGTTTACGAACCACTTGGCCGATTCGAGTTTCCTCTTGAGGAAGTCCTTCGTTTGCGGGTCTGTCTTGTGCCCGCGGGCCTGCTTCATCATGTCGAGATATCTCGGGCTTATCCGGACCTGAGGCATATCCCGCTCGTTGAGGGTGATGACAAGTTCACCCTGCTCGTTTTCATGCACCACGAAATCCGGGACGACGATCGTCGTGTCCAGAGGAAGAAGGAACCCCTCACCCGGCTTCGGATTCAATTTCTTTATCACCGCGTCGGCAATCTTCAGTTCGTCCTGCGTGATGTTAAGTTTCTTTTCCAGCTGGTCGTAGCGATGATTCGAGTAGTCCTCGAAACCTTCCTCGATGACTCTCGTCGCGATCGCCCTCTCGGCAGGATCGATGTCGGTGCGCGCTTTAAGCTGTACAAGCAGACACTCCCTGAGGTTGCGGGATCCGACGCCGAGCGGATCGAGAGTCTGAATGCCGGCGAGAACTTTCTCCGCGTCCTGCACGGTCAATTCGAGCTGGAACGACAGATTGGCGTCTTCCACTATCTTCACCAGGTCCTCGCGAAGATAACCGTCGTCGTCTATATTGCCTATGATTTCTTCTCCAAGCAGTTTCTCTCTCTCGTTTAGGTCGAGAAGCTGGAGCTGCTGGAGAAGGTGATCATACATATTCTCTATGGATGGCGGTGCGAACTCGAACTCCTCGTCGTCCTCCGTCCTCTTCTTCGTCCGGACATCCGTATCGTCGTTTCTGAATTCGTCCAGGTCGACATCGCTGAACTCCGGCTCATCTATCGGGTCGTCCGTCTTCTCCTCGGCCTCTTTCAGCTCCATCTCCGGCTCTTCGATCTGCTCTTCCGTCTCTTCCAGCTCCAGGACGGGGTTTTCGTCGAGCTCGGTCCTGAGCCTCTGTTGCAGCGCAAAGATCGGCTGCTGGAGGAGGTCGTAGTATAAAATCTGTTGCGGCTGCAGGCGGAGTTCCTGACTGAGCCGTTGTGTCTGTCCAAATTTCAGCATATCAACAAATGTCTTCCATCAGCACTTCTCGACGGGCTTAAGCCCCGCATATGTCTCGAGCTTGCCGAACCACTCTTCGCCGTAAAGGCGAGTGAGCGCGGCTTTGAGAAATTCCATTACTCCGACGTTTTCCGATTCACCTCTTCCTACGGCAGGCTTGCATTCGGCGAGTTCATGATAACGGAGGACGTCTCCACCGAACCTGGCAACCCTGATCGGATATAGATGACATGAGATCGGTTTCCTGAAACCGGTCCTGCCGTCATTGAACGCCCTTTCAATTCCACACTTGGCGATGCCGTTCTCCCTGTACACAAAAACGCAGTCCTGGTCATCGATGCATGTGGTGGCATAATCTCCGCCATGCCCTTCATAGAATCCGGACGTTTCAATAGCCCTGCGCTTCTCCTCGCTGAGCAAAGGGAGAACATCGGGTAGCACAGCCTCGATCTCGGGTATCTCGGAATCCAGAAGCGGTGCCCCCCTCCCTCCCGGAAGGCTGCAGCAAGCTCCCTTACATTTCAACAGGTCGCATGCAAACTTCCGCCCGAAGAGGCTGGTGTCTATTGTCACGTCATCTATCACTATTAATTCCTTCATGGCTGGACTAAGTTAACAACTCGGGGACTAACATGAAACAAACGTGGAACAGAAGTTGCATGCGAAATCGGGGAAAAACGGTTTTTGAGGGTCTCTAGAGGGCTGAGTCGAGAAAGTCTGTGTTCCTGATCAGCATGAGGACAGAGGAATTGGAGATAATGAAGTATTTCTCTCCCTCATATTCAATCTCGACTGCCTGGTCGCGCAGAAACAAGGCGTAGTCGCCGGGTTCAGCCTGGAGCGGAATGTATTTGACCGGCTCGCGGGGCGATGTTGACCATGGTTCCTGGTCGATGAAGTTCGGGTTGGCAATAGCATAACCGGGTCCGGCCTGCACGACGATTCCGCCTTGAACCTTTTCCTTGTCTCTCACGCCGGGAGGAAGGTAGAGACCGTGTTCGGTTCGCTCCTGGTTCTTGTCCGGTGCGATGAGGATCTTGTCACCGACAAGTACTATTTTTCTCCGAGTCTTAACGTCCATACAACCAAAAATAATATAAAGAAATCATACGAAAGAAGCCGCGGCAGGATGCGCTCAGGCGGCCGACATGTTTGATAGTTACCGCTGAATTGCATAGAATTCACTTGTTAGGAGCGGTTCACCAAAAAAACATTAAAATTGGAGGAAAAATGAACAAGAAGTTCTGGTTCGGAGTCCTGGTGGTCTTCGTTGTCCTCGAGATACTAATGTATCTGGTGCACGGCGTGATTCTGGCGGGCGCGTATAGCTCCATCAAGATTTGGCGTCCCGATATGGCGTCCCTGACATGGGTCTACCAAGTCATAACCGTGATCGGCGCTTTCTTCTTCACCTTCATATTCTCAAAGGGGTTTGAGAATAAAGGGATAATGGAGGGAGTCCGATACGGTTTCTACATCGGGATATGGCTCAGCGTGGGCATGTCGTACGGGACATACGCGATGATCGAGATTCCCTATTCGCTTGCTCTCCAGTGGTTCATTTACGGGATAATAGAATACGTCATCGCCGGCGTCGCGCTCGCAATGGTGTATAAAGGGGGAAAGCCAAAGCAGGCGTCTCAGTAGTCTATTCCTGCGATTAGCGGCGAGCTTCATCTCGCCGCAACAATATCAGTGGTTGGACAGGCTTTCGTCCAAACCAAATTCAACCACCCGTTAATCCCCTCCTTTATAAAGAGGGGAAGCGCCGGAAAGATATCTGGCCGGGAAGCCAAGCCATCTGCAGCGGGATCTAGCCTAATCGCCGGCTTTGTGGTACAGCGCTTCGAGATATTTCTCCGCGTCGATCGCAGACATGCATCCCGTTCCCGCCGCAGTCACCGCCTGCCGGTATTTCTTGTCCGCAACGTCTCCGGCGGCGAATACGCCCGGGACGCTCGTCTCGGTGGAGCCATTCTTTGTGACAATGTAGCCGACGCTGTCTGTCTCTATCTGGCCTTTGAAAATCGATGTGTTCGGTTGATGCCCGATCGCGACGAACACGCCGTCGCATTTCATCTCGGTCTTCTCGCCGGTCGCAACATTTTTCAGGACGACACCTCGCACCCTTTTTTCCTTCACGCCGAGCACCTCATCTACGACTGAATTCCATACGAATTTAATCTTCGGGTTACTGAACGCCCGCTCCTGCATTATCTTCGAGGCACGGAGTGCATCGCGGCGATGAACTACGGTAACCTTACTTGCAAACTTTGTCAGGAAAGTCGCTTCTTCCATCGCCGTGTCTCCGCCGCCGACAACCACTACCTCCTGGTCTCTGAAGAAAAACCCGTCGCATGTGGCGCAGGCAGAAACACCGTATCCCATCAATGCCTTTTCGGACTCGATTCCGATCAGTTTCGCGGAGGCGCCGGTGGATATAATTATGGAATCGGCAGAATAGGTTTCGTTGCCGCTCTTCACGACGAACGGCCTCTTCGAAAGGTCCACGTCTGAAACGTCTTTGAACAGCGTCTTCGCGCCGAATTTTTCAGCCTGCTTCTTCATCACGTCCATGAGCTCCGGCCCCATTATTCCCTCCGGGAAACCGGGATAGTTCTCGACCTCCGTCGTAATGGTGAGTTGACCGCCGGGCTGGCTTCCCTCGAACAAGAGCGGTTCAAGATTAGCGCGTCCCGTGTATATCGCGGCCGTGAGGCCTGCAGGGCCCGAGCCGACTATGATGACTTTTCTGTGATTCATACTTTCTCCCTTACTTTCGGTCCGAACGATTCTCCGGACATTTCTATTCTTATCAATGATTCGTCATTAAAATCTTTTACGAAAAAATCTGCCCTGTTCAGTACTTCCCTGGTTGTCGTGGTCAGAAGGGCGACACACGCGGCACCTGCCGACTTTGCTGCGATAACGCCGGGCAAAGAATCCTCGAAAACGACACAGCTTCCCGGTGTCTCACCAAGCTCCGAGGCGGCTTTCAGGAACACCTCGGGGTCCGGCTTGCCGCGGGCGACATCGTCGCCGGAAACTTCAGCATCGAATACGCCACGCAGCGAAAAGGCGTCCAAAAATGCATCGACGTTCGGGCGGGGAGCGGAGGTGGCCAGCGCAACTTTTCCACCGGTGCGCTTCAACGCGTGCACGTACTCGAGCGCTCCGGGGATCGGCACACCGGCTTTCGCGACGGTTTTCACAAAGTTTGAATCCACCTCGTCCGAAATTTTCTTCACTTCGTCGTCGCTGAACCTGCCTTTCCCGAAGACCGTCTCAAGTGTATCCACGCCTCTTTTTCCGAAAAAGCTCATCCGGAACGTCTCGTAGTCCACATCGCGGCCAAGTCTGTTCAAAACATCCTTCCAGCCCTGGAAGTGTATCCTTGAACTGTCTATCAGGACTCCGTCTAGATCGAATATGTATCCTTTGTATTTCAACCGATCTCCTTAAGCCATGTACGGCCCGCCTCAGCCACAGACATTACCGAACGACTCCACCGTGGACGCAAGAGATTCATTTCCCTCGTGTCCCTTTCGAAACTGCGAGAGCATTGGCGTTTCGACGCAAGCCTTCGTATTTGGCGCGCTTTACCGGACTTCGCCGGAACATCTCCGAGAAATCCTCTCTTGTCATTAGATGAATATCTTCCGCTTTCAGATTCAGATTTTTTTCACGCGGGGAAAAAGCAGGCTCATCGGTAGACTTATGAAACCTGACGTTCCACGGGCATACATCCTGACAAATGTCGCATCCGAATACCCAATTTTCAAGCTTCGGAACCAAGTCTCCCGGTATCGAGTCGTCGCGGTTTTCGATGGTCAGGAACGAGATACACCTGTTCGCGTCGAGTACATACGGCTCGACTATAGCCTGCGTCGGGCAGGCGTCAATGCAGGCTCGGCAGTCCCCGCAATGATCTACGGCTCCCGCGTCGTACTCGCAGGCCAGATCCGTAATTATTTCGGAAAGGAATATCCACGAGCCGGTCTCCTGATTTATTACGTTCGTGTGCTTCCCGATCCAGCCGACGCCGGCCTTCTCGGCCCATGCTTTATCCATCACGGGACCTGTGTCGCAGTAGTACATGAACCTGTTTCCGGGAAACTTTTCGGAGAGCTTCGCCACGAGATCTTTCAACATCCCGTCGATGACGACGTGGTAATCGTCGCCCCAGGCATAGCGGGAAATCTTGACCGCGGACTTGACGTGTTCGACGGGCACATAGTAATTCTTCGCGAGCGAAACTACGGACGATGCCCCTTCAAGAATCCGTGCCGGATCTGTCCTTTTGTCGAAATTGTTCGTCATCCAAACCATTGTGGCATGGTAGCCGCGAGAGAGCCATTCACGAAGCCGCACCGATTCTTCATCGAGTCGTTTCGCCGGTGCGATTCCGACGAGATCGAACCCTTCTTCCAACGCCGCCATCCTCACGAAACCGGCATTATCGCTTTCCACACCTGCAGCCAAATCCTCTCATCCTCTCAACTTCTGAGCTTCATCTCTCCACCAGGATCACCACATTTGTTGCGTGACCATCTTCCTGACGTGAACAATTCCGTCTTCGACTTTTATCTCGAGCATTCTCAGCTTTCCGCTCTGGTTGACACAATTCCCTGTCCTTAAATCGTAAGTCCAGCCATGCATCGGGCAAGTAAGCTCCCAGCCCGAGATCAGGCCGCCGTACTTGTCCACCAGCGGTGTGTGCTGATGCGGACATATGTTTATGAATGCGTGCACAGCTCCCTCGAGCTTCACGAGCGCTATCTCGTCATCACCGAGCCTGCGGACAATTCCTTTGCCGTCGGGAAGCTCGGAAAGATCAGCGATTCTTACGAACTCACCCAATACGTTGTTGCTCCAATGCGTTATCGGTGAAAGGAGGCTTGCAGCGCACGGGCCCTCTCTCCGTCCTTACCTTCTGACTCCCCATTGCTTCGGCGGACAACTTAATCGTCTCCCGCAAAGGGAGAGTGACCGCGCGGGAAAACCCGGTCTTAAGCATGTCTAAGATTCCAGATCGACCGGAGATCCGGCCCTGTAACCCTTGTCGGTCTTCTCTGCCAGCGTCGCGGCATGGTTAGGGTCGTGCTCGAAAAAAAGGATCCAGTTTTCTTCCACGGCCCGTCTCAGGATGCTCTTCTTTTCTTCGAGAGTGATGAGGGGATAGTTATCGTATCCCATGATGAATGGGAGCGGGATGTGCGAAGACGTCGGTATCGTGTCGCCCGGGTGGCACAGTGATATCTTTCCGTCGGTCACGAAGACTGTTTGATGCGCGACCGTATGTCCGTCGGTAAGTCTGATAAAAATCCCCGGGTACAGCTCGATCTCCCCGTTCAGAAGCTTGAGGCGGCCCTCTTTGAAAAGCGGGACGTACTTCTCATTCCGGTAACTCGCCCGGTCTTTTTCCGACGGGTTGAGCGCCCACTCATACTGTTTCTTCTGTACGTAATATGTCGCATTGGGAAATGTCGGCTTGATAGAATCATCTTTGTCTTTGAATGTGGCGCCGCCGACATGATCGAAGTGAAGATGAGTCAGGATGACGTCAGTGATATCCTGGAAAGATAGCCCGACGCCGGCCAGGGATTTTGCGAGAGAATATTTTGAAT
>JAJYOS010000160.1 GCA_021796055.1 Bacteroidota bacterium | reverse complement strand
CATGAAAAAGGAGATGCGTACATAACGTTCAACCGCAGACTCTTCTCCGATGATGACACTGAGACCCTGACCGAGAGGATAAAACAGTTCAGCCTGCGGGATCTGAGAGAGAGGAACGACCTTAATCTCGATATCCAGATACGTGAAGAGGCACAGAGACTGAGTAACGGTCAGACCGTTCAGGTCAGATATCTCAGCGATGCCTGGGAGACAAACCCGTTTTCTCCCATCATGGATCGTTCCCGCCAGGCGCTCGCGTCTGCAGGATGCAAGAACCAGCCGGGCAAATGGCGTCTTCCCCGCCTCGGCATGGGGACCGCGGGAAGCGTCCTGACGAAGCGGTTCGGTATCCCGACGATCGGATACGGACCCGGCCGCGAAGACGAGGCCCATGCCCCGAACGAGTACGTCGCACTCGGAAGGATAACGGAAGGCGTTCTCGGCACGGCGGCGATTGTACACAGCCTGGCAGGAATCCCGGTCTTCGGATGGACATCGGACCTGGAGATCTGACAACCATGAACATCTTCGTATTGAACTGCGGAAGTTCCTCGCTGAAATATGGAATGATCTCTATGCCCGCGGGTGAAGAGATACTCGGCGGGGAAGTTCAGAGGATAGGAGCAAAAACGGCCGAGGCCTCGCGGATCGTTCACAGGGTCTCCGGCCGCGAGGAAACATATCCGATAAAAGCGGGAAGCTACAAGGAAGCTTTCTCCGAAGCAACAAGGATCGTGGAGAAGGATATGAGTTTCCCGCCGGATGTGTTTGCTCACCGACTCGTACAGGGCGGCGCGGAGTTCCGTGACAACACGCTTATTACCAGGAGAGAATTTCCCTTACTGGAGAAGATCAGGGACCTTGCACCAATACACAATCCGCCTGTGATAGAACTGATAAATGAATGCGACGCAAGATATCCGGAGATTCCCCAGGCGGTAATACTCGATACGGCGTTTCACTCGACGATTCCCGAGTATGCTTACACTTATCCTCTCCCGGAAGGAATCAGGGACGAACTCGGAATCAGAAAGTACGGATTTCACGGGATAAGTCACCAGTACGTATCCGAGGCCGCAGCGGAGTTCCTGGGTATAGCCCCGGAGAGGTTCAACGCGGTAAGCTGTCACCTCGGCAGTGGTGGCGCCAGTCTTTGCGTGGTCGCGGGAGGAAAATCTGCCGATAACTCGATGGGATTCTCGCCGTTGCAGGGTCTGGTGATGAGCACCCGTTGCGGTGACCTTGATCCGGCAGTGGTCCTGAAGATGATCGCTTATACCGGAGGGGACTATTCAAAAGTGGACAAAATACTGAACAGGAAGAGCGGCGTCCTCGGCTTGTCCGGAATTTCGTCTGATATAAGAGATGTCATCAGAAGAGCCGCCGGTACGGAAGATGAAAGATCCCGGACGACGCTTGATGTCTATTTGTCACGAATAAAGAAGTATCTTGGCGCTTACATGACGGTCGTGGGAAACGCGGATGCCGTTATCTTCACCGACACGATAGGAGAGTCGGTGCCATACGTCCGCGAACTGGTTTGCAGAAACATGGACTACTTCGGCATCAGGCTGGACAAATGGAAGAACAGGACAGCGACGGGGCTTCCTGCCGACATCTCGTCGTCCGGAAGCGAGGCGCACATTCTGGTCGTCAGAACGAACGAAGAGGCTGCGATCGCAAAGAGAGCTTATGAGCTCCTGTCACGGAGGGAGACATACGGTCACATATCGCCGGCGGATGTCGGGCTCGTCGGGCCGGATGGAAGTGAATCAGCGTTTCATGAGAATGGAGAAGGTGCAAATGAGAAACTTAGTCGTCTTGATTCCTGAAGGTTTCTACGTGAACTATTTCGTCTATTCGACCGGCGACCTTCAGCCCCCGGCAGACGAATCGTACCAGCTTCAGAGAAAAGGGAGAATCAGATCGAGAGATTCGTCGGCCTCGAGTGACGACATAAGAAGCCTGATGGACGATTACAGACCCAAAACGGTCGCGATCAGGGTCTTGTATGGAGGCGAGCGGTTCAGAAAGCCGGCTCTTTACGACAGATCGATCTTGCCGGCATTGGAGGAACTGGTTCCGGATTCCCCGCTCCACATCCCGCCCGCCATCAGGCTGATAAAGACGCTTGAGAGGGCAGTCCCGGTCCCCGATATGCTTCTCCTTTTCGAGACGGCGTTCTTTGTCGATCTTCCGATACAGGATCGGACCTATGCTCTGGATATTGAGTCTGCGGAGATATCTGACGGCGCCCTCGACGGCATTAGAAGGTTCGGCTACCACGGCCTTTATCACGAGGCCGCCTATCGTAGAATCAGCCGACAGTACAAAGAGGCAGCCAGGGTAATTTCGATTTGTCTCGAGCCTGTTCCTGAAGTCGTGGGAATATATGACGGGAGGCCCGTCTACGTTTCAGGCGGGTCCACTCCGATGGAAGGTATTCCGGGCAACACGACATGCGGCGAGATAGACCCCGGTATCGTGCTGCTCATCGAAGAAAAGAAAAAGCTCGGACCCGAAACGATAAACGAGATGCTGACTAGGAACAGCGGCCTGACCGCCGTTGCCGGACAACAGGTTACGATCGAAGACATATTTGAAGATGAAGAGAAGTATAAGGCCGCCAGGGATCTTCTCGAATACAGAGTCCTTCTGAGTTGCGGAGCTGCCATAGCCCTGATGGGCGGTTACGACGCGATGGTATTTTCCGGGAAGTACGGCCATGCGGCCGAAAAACTCTCAAAATGGTTGACGGCCAGGTTGGCAGGCTCGACGCGCCACAAAGCCCGGCAAGGCACAAGGACCGCAATTGTCGGGGAGGAATCCAAACCCGTACTTTATGTGCGCGACCCGTTGGACAGGATAATTGCTGCGGACTATTGCCGCCTCGCGGAGGGGGCGAACGTTTAGCTGGTTGTCCCGCGGCGGGTCGAAGCGAATGTTGGCTCGCCGCACGGCTGCCGGTTCGGCCGATCTTTGAGTGCGCCCGCATTCGCCGGCTCACAATTTCGTCGCCTTTCAACTTCGGATATAAGAAAATTACCGGGCTTTCCACTTCCACCCGCTTGAATATCTCGAAGCAGAGTCCGTCTGATGGCTGCACATCCATGCTGAAGTGCACGCCCGGCAGGCCGAAATTAGATTTCAGGGACCCGAAGTTAAGGCCGGGGGGTGCCCTTTGGATCAAGACCGGATGAGGCTGCGATCCGTCAGCGGTTTCAGGTTATGACTGAGGAAGGCTTAGTCTATTCCGGGGCCGTCAGCGGGTTTGCCCCGGTCTTCAATGGTGAAGTATGTCTTCTGGAACCAGAGAGACACGTTGACCAGCGAAATCAGTACAGGTACTTCCACAAGCGGACCGATCACGGATGCGAAGGCCTCCCCCGAGTTTATTCCGAATACCGCTATCGCTACGGCTATTGCGAGCTCGAAGTTGTTGCTTGCAGCGGTGAAGGACAAAGTGGCTGTCTTGCTGTAATCGGCACCGACTTTCTTTCCCATCCAGAATGAGACAAAGAACATGACGACGAAATAGATGACAAGCGGAACCGCAATCCTCGCTGCGTCCAGCGGCAAACGAACTATGAGGTTGCCTTTCAGGGTGAACATCACGAAGATTGTGAAGAGAAGCGCGACAAGAGTGATGGGGCTGATCTTCGGTGTAAACTTCTCCTGGTACCACTCTTTGCCTTTCCGCCGGATGAGCGCGAACCTTGTTATGATTCCGGCAGCAAAAGGGACTCCAAGATAGAACAACACGGTCTCGGCGATCTGGCCGATCGTTATGTCGACCGTGAATGAGTTCAAACCCAGCGTACGCGGTAGTATCGTGAGGAAAAGGTATGCGTACAAAGAGTAGAACAATACCTGGAAGATCGAGTTGAATGCGACCAGGCCGGCTGCGTACTCCGTGTTTCCGCATGCGAGCTCGTTCCAGACGATGACCATAGCGATACATCTGGCCAGCCCTATAAGTATCAGACCCGCCATATACTCCGGATAGTTGTGAAGGAATATCGCGGCCAGAGCGAACATCACTATCGGCCCTATGATCCAGTTCTGGATGAGAGAAAGCGTCAATATTCTCCCATTGCGAAATACTTTGCCGAGCTCTTCGTATCTGACTTTAGCGAGGGGAGGATACATCATCAGGATCAGGCCGATGGCGATTGGAATGTTCGTCGTGCCGCTCTGGAAGCTGTTCCAGAAGCCGACAACCCCCGGGGACATGTACCCGATGAATACGCCGAGGATCATCGTGGCGAATATCCAGAACGTCAGGAACCGGTCCAGGAACGACAGCTTGCTCAGGCCAGGACTCATTTTAGGTTGCCCTCATTCGCGGTCATCTCCTTAATCCATTCCTGGATTCTGCTCCTGATCTCGTCCCTTATGATGCGGGTTCCCGTCAGTTTTTCCTCATAGCCGCCGGTCAGGCCGGACGGGTCTCTGAAACTCCAGTGGATTGTATCGACTACCCCCGGAAAGATCGGACAGCGTTCGGCGTTAGATTCGTCGCAAACCGTGATAACAAAGTTGTATCTTCTTCCCTGCTTGAAAAAATCGAAAACGCTCTTCGTCTTGTTGGCAGAGATGTCTATTCCTGCATCCTTCATGGCATCGACGACTATAGGGTTCAGTTTACCCGGTTCGAGCCCCGCACTTTCGGCGATGAATCTCTCGTGTCCGTATTGATTGAGGAACGCTTCCGCCATCTGGCTCCGGGCGCTGTTGTGAACGCAAATGAAGAGAACCTTTATCCTGTCCAATTCAACCTCCACCGTCTTATTATCAAGGTTAGCATCTTTACTCGTTGTCGAAAGACTCCAATCGCTTGGCGCAGGCGACTTGAGCCATGCCGCGCCGCTCTTTGCCGGAGAAACCTGGCGTCTCCCGACATCGCTCTTTATCGGCGTATTGTCATTTCGCCAATCGTCGAAATGTAACTTGGGGGTACGAATGAATCAAGGATTTGGTTTCTATACGCGATGCTGCCGGAGCAATCGGGCAGGTCTATACGATGCGCTCCAGTGGAACCTGGAATAATCTGATGTGATCGTCCGGCCTCGGAATTTCCTTGTTGGCTTCCGTGATTTCCTGGATGAGCAAATCGAGCTTGGCCTCCTCCTCGAATGCAATCATGTAGACGGCGTTTGTGCCGGGGAAACTGCGGGTGTCGAGATGGGGGTCGGTACCGTGGCCCCTCCCTTTCGCATGCTCCCAGCGGGTGTAAAAATCGATGTGTGCCTCGTCGAGAAGTTTCATCAGGCGGGGCGAAATAACGTCGTTGCAAACCAAGAATGCTATTTTCATAGAACCTCCCTACTGAAAATCAGCAAACGGATTACACGGAAAAGCCGGATAATCACGGATTATTTTCTTCTCTCTCTTTCGTTCGAAAAGATATTTCTTCTGAATTCCGGCTTCTTCCCGGAATTCGGCAGTAATCTCGCCGCGATGTCGGTCGCTTTAAGTTAGTTGATGAGCCGCGCCTCATGTTCAGCGCGCAGACCCTCCGTTGCTTCTGGTTCCACGATAACGGCATTATCCGCGAAGGGATCGGTATAATAATCACCAACTTCAACGCCGCGGTAAACGACTTCAATGTTCTTTTGCTGCTGAACGGTCATTCCCGTCGCGGTCATCTCTAAGCACATGGCATTCCCGCACACATTTTCCGGGAAGCCGTAACCGAGTTCGTCATAAACATTTTGGAAGGCTTCTATATTCTTCTTTGCCACCTCCTGGTGAATCATTCCATCTCGTTCCATGCTGACCAGAATCATCCGTTTGACCCGCGTTCTTTTTTTGTCCGTTGGTTCCTCTGCAGAAAAGAAAAAACATTCCTGAACGACAGGTCGTCGAGGATGGAATACACAACCGGCACGACGAACAGCGTCAGAAGTGTCGAAGTTATCAGTCCTCCTATTACCGCCTGTCCCATCGGCGCGCGGAACTCGCTTCCCTCGCTGACCGCGAATGCGACCGGCACCATTCCGAATATCATCGCGAATGTAGTCATCAGTATGGGCCGCAGCCTGGTCGCGCCGGCGTTGATCAAAGCCTCCGTCCTTTCCTGTCCGCGGTCGCGGAGGACGTTCGCATAGTCGACCAGAAGAATTCCGTTCTTGGTCACCAGCCCCATCAGCATGATAATCCCGATCATCGACATCATGGATACTGAGCTGCCGAAAACCAGCAGTCCGAGAACGGCGCCGATCAGCGACATCGGAAGCGCCAGCATGATGGCAAACGGGTATGAGAAACTCTCGAATTGCGCCGCCAGCACGATATACACGAATATGACCGCCAGAGCGAGCGACAGGAGTATGTTCATGAAGGATTCGGACTGCATCTGCCCCTCGCCGACGACACCGACATTGTAACCGGCAGGGAGAACAATTCTGTTTGTCCTGCGCTGTACATCAGCCAGGACTTCGCCGAGCAGCCTTCCCGATAGATTCGCGTCGACTCTGATTTCCCTTTGGCGATCGAATCTGTTTATCTGGGAAGGACCCGAACTCTGGCGTATGTCCGCGACGTAACTCACCGGCACGAGGAGGTTTTCGCCGTTGCCCATTGCCTTGTTGCTCTTGACCGTCAGGTTGTTCACGTTCTCGAGCGTAGTCCTGTCCTGCTTTCTCAGCCTGACCCGCACGTCGTACTGCTCGTCGCCTTCCTGGAATTTGGTAGCGACGTAGCCGTCGACGAGTGCACGGGCAGTCGTGGCGATTTGGGCGACATTCACTCCGAGGTCTGAAGCCTTGTCGCGATCGATCCGGATCCTGACCTCGGGCTTCGAAGTCTCCAGGCTGTTCTCGATGTCGACGGCCCCCGGAGTCGTGCGGACGATTTTCTCGACACCACCGGCAATTGACTTCAGCGTCGTCATGTTGTCTCCTCGAACGCTCATCACCACGGGCTTCTGGTTTCCGCCTGGACCGCCCTGGGTAGCGTAGGAAATATTTGCCCCGGGGGTGTTTTTCAATTCCGACCGGAGATAGCTCATGATTTGCCAGACGCTCCGCCTGCGTTTGTCCTTCTTTACCAGCTTTACAAGTATATTTCCTCTCGTAACCGGATCGTTCCCCGCACCAATGGTCAGCAGGGTAGTCGTGACTTCCGGCTGTCTGCGGAGGACGGACTCGATGTGAGCCCCTATGTCCGCCGTCTGCTGCAGCGAGCTCCCGGGAGCCGCGTTTATCCCGATATTAAACTCGCTCTCGTCCGTGTCGGGGAAGAACGATGTTCCGAGCAGTCCCATGAGAAAGAAACTCGAAACGAACACCGCCAGCGACCCGAATACTACGATCTTTCGATGGTGCAGCGACCAGGAGATCGCCTTTCTGTATCTCTGGCTCAGGATCTGGAAGAAATGATTGAAATAATACAATCCCCGCCTGATGATCGAGCCCCTGTCGGCCAATTCCTCATCCGCCGCGCTGAGCCACCGTGACGAAAGCATCGGCGTAAGCGTAAAAGCGACGAAGAGCGACACGAGAACCGCTGCCGAGACCGTTATGCCGAACTGGTAGAAGAAACGTCCTACGAGGCCCGGGGTGAAGGCAATCGGGACGAAAACCGCCACGATCGTGAACGTTGTTGCCATGACGGCAAGCCCTATTTCCGCAGTCGCCGCCTTCGCTGCCTCCATCGGCGTCTCGCCCTGCTGCATATGCCTGAAGATGTTTTCTATCACGACTATCGCGTCGTCTATCAGTAAGCCGACAGCCAGCGAAAGCGCAAGAAGTGAGACCATGTTCAGCGTGAAGTTCAGGGCATACATTATGATGAAGCTTGCGATGATGGAGGTCGGAAGCGCGATCGCGCTTATGATCGTCGAACGTACGTTGGCGAGAAACAGGAAGACGACAATCACGGCAAGGAGTCCGCCGTAGAAGATATCGAAGAGGACGTCGTTCACCTCTTCGACTATGAACGTGCTGTTGTCCTGGGCGACTGTAATCTTCAGGTCGGACGGAACTTCCTTTTCGAGTACGTCGAGCTCTTTCTGAATTGCCTGTGCAACGCGCACAGTGTTGCTGCCGGATTGCTTCAGTATGCTAAGCCCTACTGCGCTTCTGCCGTTCACGCGCGTGAGACTTGTCTGCTCCTTCACCCCATCGACGACCTGCGCAACGTCCGAAAGATAAACAGGCTTGCCATCCGGAGTTGCAACTATCACCCTGTTGAAGTCATTCACGTTCGTATATTTTCCCATCGTCCGCAGAAGAAGCTGGCGCGGGCCCTGTGTCAGGTTCCCGGCCGGGACCTCTACGTTAGAGGAGGCGACCGTCTGGATGACGTCGTTAATTGACAGACCGTATGCAGCAAGCCTTCCTGCGTCAACTGCAATCTGTATTTCCCTTTCCGCGCCCCCCACGAGGTCCACGCGTCCCACACCGGGAACGTTTTCAAGCCGCTTCCTGATGATGTCCTTGGTGAATGTGGTTATCTCCTTGTCGGATCGCGGGCCGGAGACCGTCAGCGTAAACATCGGCATGCTTGCGGGGTCGATTCTCTGGATGACCGGCTCTTCGAGATCGGTGGGAAGATCGGCCCGGACCGCGGCGATTTTCTCACGCACTTCCTGTGCGGCCTGCTGCCCGTTGATCTCCAGCTTGAACTGGATTATGACGAACGAGACTCCCTCTCTTGAAATCGAAGTGATGTGCTCGATGCCGCCGATCGTGTTCACCGCGTCTTCGATCTTCTTCGTTACGTCGGTCTCCATTTGCTCCGGCCCCGCGCCCGGTAGGACGCTGGTCACGGTGACGTACGGAAAATCGATATCCGGGAACTGATCGATGTTGAGTTTAAGGAACGAAAACATCCCGAGCACGACGAGTGCCAGTATCATCATCGTGGCAAAGACGGGGCGTTCTATTGAAGTATCGGCTAGTTTCATCTTTGGTTTCTCCCGTGTGCCGTGTAAGAGATTCGATGCCCTCTCTGCTGGAAGCCAATCCTATCGATCGGGATAGTAAGGTTGTCGGCTGCCATTTTATTCTCCGGCGTTGGCTATCGTAACGTAGCCGCTGTCGCGCGCACTCGTGGCGCCCGTTGTGATTACCGTGTCTCGTTCACTGAGTCCGTCCAGTACTTCGAACATCTTCCCGTCCGTCAGTCCGGTCCGAATGGCGTGCTGGAACGACCTCCCGCTCCTCACCACAAATACTCTGTTTGTGACTCCGTCGCTTATTATGGAAGCCGCGGGAACAACCAGTGGTTTATCGTGCGCCGCAACCTGCACGTTAACCCGGCAGAACATTCCCGGCCTGAACCAGTTGTCCCGCGTGTTGTTGAACAGCGCCTTCATCTGGAAGGTCCGCGAGCGGACATCCGCGGATTTGGAAAGCTGGACGATCTCGCCCGTTATCTTGACGTCCGGACGTGCTTCCGAATAGACCTGCACGTTCTGGCCGAGCGCGAGACTGCCGAGGTCCGTTTCGCTTACGTCGAAGTCTACCTTCATTCTCCCGATCTTTGCGACAGTAATCAGGACTTCGCCGGGCGTGGTCAAATCTCCCGCGCTCACGTTGACGGCGGTGACCACTCCGGGGATCGGTGTCGTAAGCTCCACCGCGCTCTTTGCCGCATCGAAGTTCGCCTTGGCCACGTCAAAACCTGTTTGTGCGCCGTCGAGAGTCTGCTGTGAAACTGCGCCTTCCTGGTAAAGCGCCTTCATGCGCTCGTAGGTTTTCTCGGCATTGCTGAATGCGGCCTGTGCCTGGTAGTATTGCGAAGTCGCTCCGCTCTTGTCCAGTACTATCAGAACCTGGCCGGCATTCACCGATTCGCCGACCCTGGCATTGATTGCGGTGATCCGCTCCGAAATCTTCGGGACGACATTTGCCTGCTCCTCGCCTTCGAGTGTCCCCGAGTACAGCTTGGTCACCGACAGGTTCTGCCTGTGTACGACTGCTATCTCCACCGGTATGGTGGAGTAAGACAGGCCTCCTTCATGTTTCTCAGCGTTGGGTTGTTTTCCGCAGCCGGA
>JAJYOS010000159.1 GCA_021796055.1 Bacteroidota bacterium | reverse complement strand
GTTCCACCAAACCCGGTCGTCTTTCTGCAGCCAAAGTGGAATATAGATCTGAGCTTCGCCGTTGCCAAGTCCGTCCGTTGCATTGCCCGTCGGTATCTCGATCAGCGGGAACACTCCGATGTCGGGCACTGTGTTAGACTGTTCAATGAAACGATATTTGATGCCGACTTCTGTGTCTCCATACCCCGCATGGGAAGTTGCTCCCTTGACTGCACTGAATACAATTGGGAAGATAACGTGAAACTGGGTGTTCGGAAATATCCCGTAATTGAACTCGATTGCCGGGCCGATGCCGCTCGTCCCCGTTCGGTCCACAACCCCCGCCGAGAACAAATAGATCTCCCCGTGCATGTAAGGAACGGGAATGGGGTCGTCGGTTCGAAAAGGAGGTCCCGCGGATGCGGGAACTGCAACAAGAAGTACAAGGACTATTACAGTAAAAGAGACACGTGGGTTCACACCTCGACTAATCTCTCTCAACATCTAAATAGAAAACGAAGCAGAGGTATATCAGGTTCCGTAAAAGAAAACCGCGACCCACATGCACTTCAGGTCGCGGTTAGTTGTAGCTGGGAGGACAAATGTCGTTATTTGACCAGCATCATCTTGTGCTTGAACACCTTCTCG
Organism: Bacteroidota bacterium; assembly: GCA_021796055.1. The sequence continues at coordinate 9,396 of JAJYOS010000159.1, read as the reverse complement.
CCGGCCCTCATTACGTAGAAGTAAACGCCGGATGGCAGGCGGTCACCGTTGAAGACAACGCTATGGTAACCTGCTTTCATGACCCTATCGACAAGGACCTCTACACTCTGTCCCAGCACGTTGAAGACAGTAATCTGTACCGACGTCTCCTGAGGCAATCCGAACTCGATCTTCGTAGACGGGTTGAATGGATTCGGATAGTTCTGCGTCAGATAAAAGTCCTTCGGCACACCGTCGGTCTTCTCATGGACGCCGACGATCTCAAGGTAAGTGACGTCATTCGTATCACGCGGGATAATTTCGTACCCGCTATTGACAGTGCTTCCAGGCGAATACTGGCTGACCACCCCGACCAGATTGATCGGGTACAACGGCTCTGGGGATCCGGCAACGCTTGTGGTCTTGTTAATGTACATTTGCAGCGTATCGGCTTTGTTCGGATCAGTCAAGTAAATGCTCGAATAAGAACCTGCTGCGGGCCAGGTGCCTGACGCTTTATAGAGTGTATCCACCTCAACGAGCTGGCTCTCATAGGTTTCCGCATTCTGAACGAATTCGTGTAAGCTAAGCTTCTTCACATCGGGAAGTGCTGCGTCGTGCCTCAATAGCTTGAAGTGAAGAGAATCTGCGCTAACCAACGCGAATTCCGTTAAGCCGTGATATTGTGCGATGGTACCGATTGCCAATACCGAATCTCCCCGGCTGAAGTCCATCGCGGTCCCACCTTTATAGACATATATCCCACCGGTTGGATCCTGTATGCAATACGCCGTCCCGGTAGTCCCCAGAAGGTTAGGAGTTGTGACTACTCCGCTAACTTCAAGTGTATCGCCGGTAACGAGGTAGTCCGGCACCAAATCATGATCGTCGTCCTTCCGCGCCTCAGCAATCGTGACTGTCGTCGGAACGCTTGTGTGCGTAATGTCGAGCGAGTCGCGCGGGACAACTTCGTATCCGTCGTTCGGCGGAGAGCTCTTGCTGTATTGAGTTGCTATACCAACCAGGTTAATCGGATACTTCGGCTCGACCGAGCTGCCGGTGTTCGTGTAAGAGTTCAGGTACATCTGCAAAGTGTCTGCATGGCCAGCGTCTGTGAGGTAAACGCTCTGACCAACTCCCCAAGCACCGGAGGCCTTGTACAACGTGTCGATCTCGATAAGTGACCCTTCATACGCTTCACCGTTAGCGGCGTAGTCATGCAGGGATACGCGAACAGGCTTCGGGACCGCAGCATCGTGTTTGAGCAATCCGAAATGGGCCGAATCGGCGGCGAGAGGACTGATCTCCGTGTAGCCGTTGTATTGCATTATCCTGCCGATAACGAAGACAGAATCTCCGATATTAAACGGCATTATTGCACCGCCTCTGTAAACGTTAATGCCGGCAGTCGAATCCTCGATGAAGTAGTTCGAGTACGATGAGCTGAGATTTGGAGACGTCACGACTCCATAAACCATCAACGTGTCACCTCCGTTCAGTGAGTGGTCGGGAATGAAATCGTGGTTATCATCCTTTCTCGCTTCAGCTATCGTGACCACGGAGATGAGTCTTGTTTTGGAGATGTCAGTCGAGTCGCGCGGAATGATCTCATAGCCGTTGTTCGCCGGGACGCTTGAAGTGTACTGACTCGCCAGACCGATCAGGTTGATCGGATACGCCGGCTCCGCGGAAAGTCCTGCGTTAGTATTTCCGTTTAAGTATAATATTGTCGTGTCAGTGCCGCTTACATTCGTCACGTAGATGTTCTTCCCCTTCCCCCACGTACCCGAAGCTTTATACAGGCTGTCTACTTCTACGAGTGATCCCTCCACTGTCTCAGCATTCGTGAGATACTCGTGCAAAGTCAAGTGCTTCGGTTTTGGAACCACAGCATTATGTTTGACGAGACCGAAGTTGGATGAGTCTGCTTTTAGCGGCTCGATTTCAGTCAACCCTTTGTTCTGATAGACCGTACCGATAACGAAGACCGAATCACCGACTTCAAACTGCATCTTTGAGCCATACACGAAGACGTCAATTCCGCCGGTTGCATCCTGAACATAATAGGAGCTGTAGGAAGAAGATCCGACATCCGGAGAGATGACGACTGCGTAGATCTTTAGAGTGTCCCCGATGACCTTGTGGTCAGGAACGAAGTCGTGATTATCATCTTTGCGAGCTTCGGCGATAGAGACAACATTTATTTTCGGAGCAGGAGGATAGCTGATCGCGTAATCCGACAGCGAGGTCAGGCCGGACATCTGAAGAGTGTTATCGGCAGTTACGCGCACCGATACGGGCACCTGCGACCATGTTGAGCCATCGGTGCCGATAACGTTCAGAGTCGATTCATCGATGCCGCCGGCCGCAGCGAGATCCGCATCGGCATAACTCAGGACCACATCTGCGGATAATGCCGTGATCCCTGCGTCCTTGACAATATGGACGTATCTCTTCAATACCTTGGTCGTCGGATCGATAGCAGGTACAGGCGGTGTTGCTGAAGTATCTTCTACGGACACTCGAACTGAACCGGTTCCTGTCAGTGCCGTGAAATTCAAAGTATCGGGAAGAAAATCCGAACCCTGCCCCACGGGAAAACCAAAGGTGCCGACAGCAGCAACCGGGCACGCTAATGTTCCATCGACAAAACTCGAAGGACCTGCACCTGTTATCTTCGATGCTTCGGCAGTCAGAGTGTTTGCCCCGGTCGAAATTTTTCCGGAAGAGAAAGTCAGGGTTCCCGAGATCGTGGTGCTGGCCGAAAGAGTAATCCCAGCATCGTTGTCCACCTCCATATTCGGTAATGTTGCCAGCAGCTCTTCTGACGTGTTCTGGGCTGCCGTGCCATTGTACAAGAGTTTCGCTTCGGTACCGTAGGTAAGAGCCTTGCCATTAATGCTGAGAGTTCCCTTTGTCATGGATAGAGAGGAATCCACTTCCAGATTGTTCGTCAACGAAAGCCCGGCTGGATTATTTACGCCGAGCGACCCAATGGTTGAAGGCAATTCAGTTCCAGTCAATTGTGCGGTGGTTCCGGCGAAGACGTAGCTCCCGGAATTGCTGAACGTTCTTGTTGCCGTCCTGATCGGTCCAGTTGTCTGATCGAGACCCGCAGCCGCGCCGATAGATATCCTGGCACCGGGAGACAATCTGAATGAACCGGCCCCGGTAACAACGGCAGTGTCGCAGCTAAAATTTGCAGTCCCCGTACCGAGCATGTTCAGAGTTCCGACGGCGCCCACGGTTATTGTCGCCACATTACTATTTCCGTATTGTGGAGTCAGCGTCTTACCAACATTGAGTGTGCCATTGATGTTGACGGTGCAAGTCCCTATCGTATCGGCCAAGAATACATTTCCGTAGCCAACGTTGACTACGCCGTCTATGTTGAATACTGTTGTGGCAGTTCCACTTTCGGAAGTGCTTGAACCGGTTGTCAGGTTGCTGTTAGGAGCGAAATTAAGAGTATCGCCAGCATTCACATTGAACGTAAATGTTTTACCAGTGCCGCTGTTGTCGGAATAGATTCCTGATCCTCCGGTGCCGCCCGATCCCGCGTAATTGATGTTAGCATTCATGGCAAAGGTAAACGATCCGGGACCTGCGAAACCGGAATTCGGTCTCAAGCGCCCGATATTTACTGTTCCGGTCCCCTGAAGCGTAACGTCGTTCAAGAATTCTAAAGAGATGTTATCAGTGGGTCCATTACCTAGATTGCCGTCGCACTGAATTGTCGTCCCGTTGATTCGAACATAGACGATACTGCTGGTCGGAAGGGAGTGGTTCCCCTGGAATGTGGCTCCCGATTGAATCGTAAGATCCTTACAATTCTTTCCACTCGCGTCGAGTGTAACCACATCGGCCGTTCTTATCCAGACATTGTCGCTCTTGCTTGGCGTGGATGTTGCCGCTGTTGCTCCCGACCATGTGCCGGCAGTGGTGCACACGACCCATGTAGTGCCAGAGCTCCAGTTCCCTCCGCCTGTTCCGTTTGATCCGTAATCACCGACAGCCTGACCAAATGCCCTGCTGTTGAGGATCAGGGGAACGACAAAAAGAAACGCAGGTAAGAATAGTTTCCGCATCATAAGCCTCCTGTTGTTTAGGATGAAGATTTCCTTGAATGATATACGCGGAGAAATACCTTCTCCGCCTCTTCAATGGTTCTGTCGAACTTCTGGATAAAGCGAAATTGCCTCAGTGGGTTCGGTCATGCCGCGATCCACGAAATGTTGGGGCATCCGACCGACTATTGAACATCATGCGATAGCGAAGACATTAAGTCCCCCTCGACTGATATGTAGACTGACTTTTTCGTAATAAATGCTCGGCGGCTTTTGATAACGATATGCGCGCCAAGCCCCTGATACGAAACAGCAGGTTGAACAGCGACGCCTCCCATGCTTTAGTGCTCACCCATCGCTTCGACACACGACTCGTAAAACGATTATAGTTTAGAAATCCCTGCCCGAAATGTCAAGGGCGTGACTCAGATAATCCCCGATGAACACACTTCGGATTATTACTCCTGCGCGGAAGGAAGCTTGATGGGTCGGGCAATACTATTGGGAACATTAGGAGGGAATTATATAAGGTTGGAACAGCCCTTGACTCCATCGATTTTGACTATTTTTGGAAAAGAGGTTGGCTCCGGGAATTTCTATATATAATGAGCTGTTGTCAAATCATGAGGAGATTATGGACTCAATATTAACAAAGAGAATCGAAGTGCAAGAGAAAAATATAGGGGCGCTCGTTCAACTTCTTTTCAGTAACGATAGTATTAAGAGACAGGAGGCGAGACGGGAACTTGTGAAAATCGGAAAACCTGCAATCAATTTCCTGGTCGGATTGCAATACCTTTCGCAGAAGCAGGTGAGCTGGGAAGCGATAAAGACGCTCAGCGAGATGGCTCACCCCGACTGCATTCCGATCCTGATCAATGCTCTTGAAAACGAAGACACTAACATACGGTGGCTCGCAGCCGAAGGTTTGATCAAAGTAGGCAGGCCCTCACTCATGCCCGTTCTCGAAGTTCTCGAGGAACGTGCCGACTCAAAACTTCTCAGGGAATCCGTCCACCATGTGCTGAAGGGTTTGAAAGAGAACGGCCACTTCACGGACGACCATGATCTCATCAAAGTTCTGGAAGACCCATCAAAGCACATTGTCCTTGCGCCAACGGCTGCGATGATTCGGATGAAGATGTAAACTATCTCTGAGTCGACCGACTCCGGCGCCGGGCATGAGAAAAATTCATCATCTAACGGTTGACCGGTGGATTCCTTTAGCGAGTCGAGCGCCAATGCCGTAACATGAATACCGGACATGGATGTCGCCACGGTTCCGTATATCCTACATCCTATACCCTGGCTCGTTTTTCCGCGATATGAATTTTCTCGAGCGACCTTACCACCTCCGTGCGGATGTACTTGAATCCTGAATCAGTAAACATGTTCCTGAACTCTTCCGTGCTGTACATCTTCACATGCGCGTGCTCGGTAATCCTGCCCATCCAGTCAAAGATCTTTCCAAACCAAGTATCCGCGGTCGGATCAAGTATGTAGACTTTTCCGCCGGACTTTAAGAGACGATTGATTTCGGCCATGACTTTTTCCGGATGGAGGTAGTGATGGAACGAGTTGGTACAGATCACCACATCAAAGAAATCACTATCAAGTGGAATGGAGCCGGAGTCTGCCTGCACGAAATGAAAGTTCTCTCTTCCCCTGAAATTTTCTTTCGCTTTCTCGACCATCTTTGATGAAAGGTCAACTCCGTAAAACGTGCCGTTATTGCTGACCGATTCCGCGGCAAGATGCACCGCCCAGCCGGTTCCGCAGCCGATGTCGAGAAAGTTCGCACCCTCTTTGAGATCGACGACCGCGATGACTTTTCTTTGTCCGTCGCGAAGGAACCTGGTCCGCCAGTTTTCATTATCCAGAGACTCCGCCCACCTGTCCCACTTCTTCTCGTTCAGCTTGAGATGCTTCGACTCAATTTCGGCGCTATCCATCCGCCCCCTCTCTTCTCATACTCGACTTCTCAGTGCGTGGCGTCAAGACCTCTTCTTAAGAACCTTTTGGAATTTTCTCTTGCCCCCACGTCTGCCATTTGTCTCAGAGTGATAGTTGCTTCCTTCGGCAGAGCCGGCTTCTGCTACGACTCTGGATTTCAGTGGATATTTCGCTGGGTTTGTTAGATTATCGAGTTCTAGATCAACGTCGAGCCGAGGCCAGTACAGATGCGTTCTGTGAAGCAGTTGTACGTCTTGAATGGAACTCAAGGTTTGTTCTCTGAAGTAAGGAGGGTCAGCGTAAGTCAGGTAATATTCTCTGCCATCGGCAAAAAGCCAGATTCCAAGAGAAGTTATATTCTCAACGCTCACCAAAATGTCTTTTCCATCCTGCAATGATTTCACTCTCATGTACCTTTATGATTTTCCGTATATCGTTCAAATCCTTTTGATTAAGCCCATGATATTCTGCAAGTGAAAGAATAGGCTCCAGCCAGAACTTTGCTTCGCCTTTTCGCGGGTGATATGAATGTGAACTCGATCTTCTTCGTTCGAGAGAAAGTAGAACCTGTATCCCTTTTCCCGAAAGATCGTCGGACTCATCAAGATTATTTTAACAAAGCCTCGGGCGATTTCCAATTACTCAGTGGCGACCGCTGGCTCCAAAGTCATCATTACGCACAGTGACAATCACCATTATTGCGTTATATATTTACCATCTTCATCCCGGCTTCGGGGTAGCGCAACCCAGCCGCAGCTCCCGGAGGTGCAACCTTGTCAAGCCGCTTAAGATCTTCACCTGTCAACTTAACATTCACCGCACCAACATTATCCTCGAGATACTTGATACGCTTGGTGCCGGGAATCGGTGCGATGTCCTTTCCCTGCGTGAGAACCCACGCGAGCGCGAGCTGGGAGGGCGTACATTTCTTTTCGGAAGCGATCTTCTCGATCTCGGAAACCAGTTGAAGGTTCTTCGCCATGTTGTCTTCCTGGAACCGGGGATTAGTTCGCCTGAAATCTGTCGGATGCAAATCGTCAACCTTCCGATAAGCACCGGTAAGAAATCCCCTGCCGAGCGGACTGTACGGCACAAATCCGATCCCGAGCTCGCGACATGTCGAAAGGATTTCGTCTTCCACGTCGCGCGTCCAGAGAGAATACTCGGTCTGCAGCGCGGTGATTTGGTAAACCTTGTTGGCTCTGCGGAGCGTTGCGGCAGAAGCCTCCGACATTCCGAGGGACCTGACTTTACCCTCCTCAACAAGCTTTGCCATTGCGCCAATCGTATCCTCAATTGGTGTATCCGGGTCAACGCGGTGCTGGTAATAGAGATCGATCGTTTCAACACCGAGTCTCTTCAAACTCGCTTCACATGCCTTCTTCACATAATCCGGCTTGCCGCTGATGCCGAGACGCTCGCCGCTTGGCCCGCGCACGTTGCCGAACTTCGTTGCTATCACAACCTTATCGCGATAAGGCTTGAGCGCCCTGCCGACCAGCTCTTCATTTATAAACGGACCGTACATATCCGCGGTGTCGAAGAAAGTTACTCCAAGCTCTATCGCACGGTGAATCGTTTTTATAGATTCGTCATCGTTTCTCGGACCGTAGAATTCGGACATGCCCATGCAGCCGAGTCCGAGCGCCGAGACTTCCAATCCTAATTTGCCAAGTTTTCTGTGTTCCATCATAATTCTCCTATTCAAGTATCCGCTCTATCTGGCGGAAGTGGTTAATATCGTGGCCTGCATACATTCTAACGATAATTTTGACAGATTCCTTCCCGCGCTCGGAATGAATGCCGAATTGATTCCACTGTTTCGGAGTTATCATCTTCAGTAAAGCGAGGTTCGCCATCCGACAAGCGCAGTACTGCTCGAAAGATTTCTGCACGTTGTGCTTCTCGTAGTGTAATGCAGCGGCCCAGGCGTCCTGGTCGAATCCGATAATCGATGTACCCGGCTCGCCGAGTATTGCACGGATCCTGTAACCAGCAACGAGTTCGGTATCTGCGAGATGCGCGACGATTTCCGCAATCGACCACTTTCCCGGTGCGGGTTTCCTGTGCAAGATGGACGGCGACGCACCCTTCAGCAGTGCTTCAAGCTTCTTCGGTGCCGCTGCCTGCAGCTTCAACGGGTCGCGACCCTCCGTGTAACCTATGATCCTTTTACGATACTCGTCCGATGTTTCCTGCATTTTGATGTCCCTTTCCTTTTTCTCCAACCAAAATAGGCTAAGGAAACCTAAGTATCGAACCGGAGAATCCCCCCTCTCGCGGTACCCTTTTGAACACTCTTCTTACACGGACAAGCCCGGATAATCTAACCCACCGGTGGGCAGTCCTCGCACCTCGTAAAGACTCGGTGCAATTACTTCACGCAATTGCCATCACTTTCTCTATCAACCGGCCACACCGAGGCATCCATCTTTTGCTAACGCTTTGACGGGCGCCTCGGTGTTCGAGCCGATATCCCTACTTGATAAGCATCGATTTCTTTATTGAAGTAAACCTTTCTCCCTGATTTCCCTGTGCCACTATGCGGTAGTAATACACTCCGCTCGCAAACCTGCTCATATTAACCAGCTTATCATACCTTCCCGCATCCATCATTCCATAATTCCACTCGCTGCCCCAGCACATTGTATATCTCCAGCGTCACCGCGGAGGGATCCTTCAAGTCGAACCGTATCGTGGTACTCGGGTTGAACGGATTAGGAAAATTCTGATAGAGTGCATAAGACTTAGGAACGTCAACTGTCACGGAGAGAGTCATTACATCATTGGTTGTCATCGATTGTGAGTTGACGGCCTGGATTTTGTAACTATATGTCGCGCCGGATGTGACTTTCGTATCGACAAACTGGTACTTCTTCCCGGCGCTGTTTGTACCGAGACCGCGAAGGCTGTCGTCGCTCGTGTAGCTCGCGATTAAATTGAACGACGATGCATTCGGATCTTTCCGCAGGATGTAGAATCCAGCGTTTGAAACCTCGGATTGAGTTTCCCAAAATAGAGTGACTGAACCAAAGGTCGCTTCAGTCGCAAAATTTGTCGCCTGCACGGGTAGAGAGTTATCGCTCCGCGATAGAGGAGCAAGGGGAGACATCCCTGTCAGAGTGCCATTAGTAAGAGTAATGGCAGAGTTATCTGCGATCGACGCCATGACGGAACCAGATGGTGCATCAAGGTCGAGAGTCACGAAGTAGTACGTCCCGCTCGTGGATATCGCAGAAGATAGGCTGCTGAACGTTGGGGGCGGACTGTAGGGTTGCGCAGTTCCAAGCTGATTGTCTCCTCGAAAAGCATCATCCGCCGATTGCCAGAGTTTAACGGCGGTGACTCCCGTAGCGGTTCCCGACAACGTAATCGTGATGCTGGAGAGCGTCGCACC
>JAJYOS010000158.1 GCA_021796055.1 Bacteroidota bacterium | reverse complement strand
CTCTGTTCGACCGGACTGCGATTGTTACGCCTGCAAAAACTACTCCAGAGGGTACATCCGGCACCTTTTCAGTGTTGACGAAATATTCGGCCTCCAGTTGGCTTCCTTACATAATTTGCGATTTTTTATTAGTTTAATGGAACAAACCAGGCTCGCTATTCTTAACGACCGGTTTGTGGAATTCAAATCCGAAACACTCGGTAGAATGAAAAGCCTTAAAAAGGAGGAAACTTGAGCAACTTACTTTTCGCGTTTATGGCTCCGCAGGGAGGCGGCGATGCAGGCGGCGGGATGATCAGCACCGTCATTATGTTCGCGCTGATCATTTTTATTTTCTACTTCATGATTATACGTCCGCAAAGCAAGCGCCAGAAAGAGCGTCAGAAGATGCTCGACGCCATGAAGAAAGGCGACAAGATTGTCACGAACGGCGGAATCCACGGCAGGATCGTTGGAATGGAAGACAAGACGGTTCTCGTCGAAATTGCCGATAACGTGAAAGTGAAAGTTGAAAAGTCGGCGGTAGGGACAATACTGCCAGAGTAAAACATGTCTGCATTTGATACTATCGACACGGCGATTGAGGATATCCGCAGCGGCAGGATGATAATTGTCGTTGACGACGAAGAGCGCGAGAACGAAGGCGATCTGGTCTTTGCCGCCGAGAAGGTGACTCCCGAGTCGATCAATTTTCTGGCGAAATACGGGCGAGGACTAATCTGCGTTGCCTTGCTTCCGGAACGCGCGGTTCAATTGCAGCTCGATATGATGGTCGACGACAACACGTCTCTGCACAACACGGCGTTCACGGTCAGCGTCGACGCGCTGGAAGGAACGACAACCGGTGTTTCCGCCGCCGACCGTGCGGCTACCGTACTTTCTCTCGTCAATCCCGGCACGCGTCCCTCGGATCTCGGCAGACCCGGCCACATCTTCCCGCTGAGGGGAATGGATGGCGGTGTGCTGAGAAGGGCGGGGCATACGGAGGCCTCGATCGACCTGGCGAGGCTCGCGGGACTTTATCCCGCCGGCGTGCTCTGCGAGATAATGAACGACGACGGCACGATGGCACGCGTGTCGCAGCTGATGGAACTCGCGAAACGCTTCGGCCTTCACATCGTCACGATCCGGGACCTCATCCAGTACAGGATGAGGCGCGAGAAGATGGTGATGAAGATCGTCGTGACAAAACTACCGACCCGCTACGGGAATTTCGATCTGCATCTCTACCAGAGCATAATCGACAAGAAAGAACACCTCGCACTTGTCAAAGGCGAAATTCGCGGCGACGTTCCGACGCTCGTGCGGGTCCACTCCGAGTGCCTCACGGGAGATGTGTTCGGTTCGGAGAGATGCGACTGCGGCGAGCAGCTGCACCGGGCGATGGCTATGGTGGAGAAGGAAGGAACCGGTGTCGTCCTCTATATGCGTCAGGAAGGAAGAGGGATCGGCCTCGTCAATAAGATTAAAGCCTATAAACTCCAGGACGACGGCCATGACACGGTTGAGGCGAACGAGAAACTCGGCTTCAAAGCCGATCTGCGCGACTACGGGATAGGTGCACAGATCCTCGTAGACCTCGGCGTGCGTGAAATGAGGTTGATGACTAATAATCCGAAAAAGATTGTCGGACTCGAGGGCTACGGCCTCAAGGTCGTTGAGCGGATACCGATCGAGATCGAGCCGAATGAGAGGAACCAGAAATATCTCGAAACCAAGCGGGATAAACTGGGGCATTTCATACTCGACCCGGAGCATGAAGTGCTTCACCGGTGATCAGGGGTTCACAGAAGAGCCTTAATCCTGAAAAATGTACGGCACGAATCACGCGAATTCATACTGATCCAATTCGGAATGACACGAATCACGACATGCGCCGGTTTAATTCGTGATATTTATGTCGATAAGAAGGACCATTGATCTTACTCATGCTTCGATTTTTCTTGGTGACAATTCTGCACGAATTTGTTATCTTTAATTAACGCCGCCCAGGCCCGGATCGCCGGGAAAGCGGTATGCCTTCGCCACAGCCGGCGAAGGCTTTTGCGTTTTTATGATACGAAACGATCCAGGAGGTTCCGATGTCAAATAACATTGTCTATTTGACAAAAGAAAAGTTGATTGAGATGGAGTCTCAGCTTAAGGAGATGAAGACTCACGGCAGGCAGGAAGCAGCGCGCAAAATCGCCGAAGCTCGCTCCCACGGCGACCTGTCTGAAAATTCCGAGTACGACGCCGCCAAGGAAGAGATGCAGATGCTCGAACTCCGCATCGCTCAGCTTGAACAGACGCTTACAAGGACCCGCGTTCTCGACCCAGCCGAGGTCAGGACAGATAAAGTATACATCTTCAGCAGGGTTCAGCTCCTTGACATGCTTTCAAATAAAAAGATCGAGTACCAGCTCGTGTCCACTGAAGAAGCGGACATTGTGAAGGGGAAGATTTCCACCGATTCGCCGATAGGCAAAAGCCTGCTCGGGAAAGTGGTGGGCGACGTCGTGAGTGTGAAAGTACCTGCAGGGATGAAGCAGTACAAGATTCTGCAAATCGGCAGGTAACACGCTGTGCCGAAGAACCTCGAGTTCAAGGCGCAGGTCGGGGAGCTCGATCGTCCCGAGAAGATGTTCCGTGAGAAGGGGGCCGTATTCCAGGGCACACTCAGGCAACGCGATACTTATTTCAACGTCGCCGCCGGAAGACTGAAGCTCAGAGAAACAGAGGGAAGGGAAGCGGAACTCATTTTTTACGAGCGGGACGAAAGTCTACCTGCAGAGATGGAAAGCAGGTATAGCATCGTTCAGGTCCCGGATATTTCACTGAAGGAGTTCCTCGCGAAGGCGCTGGGGATAAGGACGGTAGTCGAAAAGGAAAGAAGGCTGCTCCTCCTGAAGAACGCGAGGATACATCTGGACGATGTCAAAGGGCTTGGCACATTCATCGAGTTTGAAGTCGTCTCCGGCGGAGACACTTCGGGGACCGCGGATGACGAGGCGGATGCTGCACTTCTGGAAAAACTGAAAGGTTACGCGGAAGCTTTTGTCCGGAAAGAAATCAACGAGTCTTACAGCGACCTGATGATGAGAGCCTAGCCGGAACCGGGAATGGCTGGGCTGGAAAACAGAATACGGAAATTAATCGAAAAGTTCACGAAGAGAACTCTCAAAGCGCACCGGGAGCGCCGCTGACTACGCGCTGGTGAGTGTGGGGGGAGTTGTGACCTCGTCCGCAGGTCCGCGAACAAATTCGCTGATTGCATTCCTCACTTCTTCAAACGTCTCCAGTCTAACAAGCAACGACCTCAGGGCGGAACCGTTCCTGATACCGTGAAAATATCCGTGGTAATATTTTCTGAATTCCATCACACCGCGGTGTTCTCCTTTGATCTCTATCTCCATTTCAAGATGACGCAAGCAGGTGGCAGCGCGTTCATCGAGGGTCGGGGCGGAAGGGAGCGCCCCATCTTTTATCAGCGCTTTGATGTCTCTGAAAATCCACGGATTGGTTATAGCGCCCCTGGCAACCATCACGCCGTCGCATTTCGTGTACTCGAACATGTCGAGCGCGTCCTGCGCTGCCTTGATGTCGCCGTTACCGATGACCGGGAGCTCCGATGTTTCTTTCACGCGCTTTATCCAGTCCCAGTTCGCTTCACCGTCGTGGTGCTGTGCTCTCGTCCGTGCGTGTATCGTAAGGGCGGCGAGTTCCTCGTCCGCGCATATCTTGGCAACTTCGAAGATCGTGATGGAGTTTGAATCCCAGCCGAGCCGCGTCTTAAGGCTGACGGGGATCGACACCGCGGTCTTCACGGCATGTACGATCGCCCTCATCTGGACGAGATCTTTCAGGAGACCCGCGCCCGCACCGCGCTGAGCGACTTTCGGCACCCAGCACCCGGCATTGATATCGATGAAGTCCGGCCCCGCATCCTCAGCCATCTTTGCGGCTTCCGACATCACGCTCGGATCGCCGCCGAATATCTGAATTCCGACCGGCCTCTCCCTGTCGTTCGTGATGAGCTTTTGCAGGCTCTTCCTTGCCGAACGGATCAGCCCTTCGGAGCTTATGAACTCGGTGTAAACAATATCTGCACCGAACTCCTTGCAGATCAGACGGAATCCGAGATCGGTCACGTCTTCCATCGGTGCCAGAGCGACCGGGTTTTCCAGCTCGTATTTGCCGAGTTTAATCTTCATGTTTCAATTTCGCCAGAGAAAGGGGACAAAAGCAAAGTTCTTGGTTTATGGCTGTGTACACTGGCCAATCCTTATATTCGATTGGCCGTAAGTCCCGTGGTGCCGCTATTCCCATATCCCATGAATCCATTACCCTATCATCCCGTCATTCCACCCGTCACGTCAAGGCACAATCTTGTTGAGCGGATACTCTATGATACCTTCTGCGCCGTTCCGCTTAAGCTCAGGGACGATTATTCTGACGATCCTCTCCTCGATTATCGTTTCAATTGCAACCCAATCATCGTCGTAGAGCGGAGAGACTGTCGGTTTCCGCAGCGCCGGAATGATGCCGACAACTTTGGGCAGATCCGACTTCCTGATGTTCATCTTTAATCCGACCTTGCCTTCTGCGGCGATTGCAGCTTTGAGAAGAAGGGCGATAGTATCGATCTTCTCCTTCTTCCACGGGTCTTTGTAAGATCCCTTATTGGCAATGAATCTTGTGGAAGACTGGAGAACGGTATCTATGATGCGCAGGTGATTTGCGCGGAGAGAACTGCCGGTCTCGGTCACCTCTACGATGGCATCGGCGAGTTCAGGGACCTTGACTTCCGTAGCACCCCATGAAAATTCCACGGCCGCCTCGACCCCGTGCCTCTGAAGGTACTGCTTGGTGATGTTAACGACCTCAGTGGAAATGCGCTTACCCTTCAGATCCTCTACAGTCTTGAACGGCGAGTCTTCCTGCACGGCGAGCACCCACCTGACCGGGCGCATGCTTTGTTTCGCATACACCAGCTCGGCGATCTCGGCGACGTCGGTGTCTGTCTCGATGATCCAATCTTTCCCGGTAAGCCCGGCATCGAAAGTTCCGAGCTCCACGTACCTGGCCATTTCCTGGGCCCTGACGAGCATGATCTTCAATTCTTCATCCTCTACGCTCGGGAAGTAACTTCTGGATGAAACGGAAATGGCGTATCCCGCTTTCTGGAAAAGCGCAAAAGTGGATTCCTGCAGACTTCCTTTCGGCAAGCCGAGTTTCAAAATTTTATCGCTGGGCATCGGATGCTGCTCCTGGTTGAATGATGTTGAGGGTCCGGCGGATTTTTGCCGTTACTTTCGAATGATGAATTCTATGCTATCGGGTCTCACGCTGAGGATCTGAAGATACGCCGGCGCTTCGACAGTCGGACGAATGTGAGTAGATGTCGAATGGGAGAGTTGATGATAGCTGACCGTTACATTGAAGGAATCCGGGGTCACGTTGGCCATATCATTGATCCCACCCCGGACTGTCACGTCGACGGTAGACGGAAGAAGAAGAATACTCGTCGAATCAAAATTGTCGGTTATCTTCACCGGTATTTCGCGATAGGTGTTGTCCGCGACCTGCTCGACATCTATCCTGACATTTGCTTCGCTCGCGTTGACGGAGACTATGCCGCTCAGCGTGTCCGATAGGGGTATTGCCACCTTGATGGCGTTTATCATCCTTTCGAACTGGCGCGGCAGCGTGGTCCAGCTGTCGATGCCGCTCAACAGCTTCCTTGCACCGGTTAACGTTACCGAATCAGGACTCACGGTTGGAGGACCGACAACCATGAACCCGTCGCGCGGGATCACTTCTATATCCGGGATCACCGGCACCTTCTTCGTTATGGTCGAATCGGCACTTATCAAAACCGTGTCGGGTTCGAACCCGAGGATCTCCGCCGAGGATCCCACGTCAAGTGAATATCCAAGATCCCGGCTCGTGATGAGGAACCGCTTCTTTGTCAGGTCCGAAGCGTCGAAGTTGATGCTGGCAGTCGTCGAGAAATACGACGATGCGATCTGCCATCCCGTCCCGCGCACACGCACAAGTATGGATTGCGGAACCGGTCCGGCCAGTGAGATGCCCGGCGGAAGGTCGCTGACCCTGAAGGGGACGCGCACTGCTACCGAATACTGGTTGTTCATCGACACCGATAACCAGACAAGTATTGAAAGAATTACCGAGGCTACAATTACGTGCGTTTTCTTTTCCATCTATAATCTATCTGGCCTAAAATGGTTGCCGCATACGGTTCTTATTTGTTGGGGAGACTCGTCGGCGGAACTCAGAGCTATCACTCCTTTGAAAAATATACCGTGGAAACGGCGAAATTACAACGAACGGGCGGGATTGGCTATGACGGCGCAGCGTTGTGTTCGCAGCTCGGGCGAAGCACGGTATCGTCGACCAATTTGGAAAGTCTCAATCAGCACTGATAGACGGAGGGATTCCGGATTCTCGGGGGTAGTACGGAGTGCGGGGGCAGAGAGCTTGGCCGATCCTTCTTTCCAATCAAAGTCACGACGACAGTTGAACGGAGTTTTGCCAATAGGAGAAAAGTGGGCCGCGTCGATCACTTGCTGCAAATCATTTCTCAACTGAGGAGGGCTAACTTCAGCAAAAACGGTGATTTCACCAAGAAAGCAATTGCTATTTGTCGACTTGAATTGTAACTTTTCCATGAATGAGACTTGCGGTTTTCGTGTCCGGGAAAGGCACAAACCTTCTTAATATTATTAGAAAAAACAAAGATGGGTTTATAAGGTCGGAAGTAAAGCTCGTCATTTCCGACCGCGATTGCGAGGCCGTCGAAAACTCGGAACGTGCCGGTATCCACACGAAAATTGCAGACCCCAGAGATTATTCGGGCGAGGCAGAGTTCGGTGATGCGTTGCTCGAAGTTCTGAAGAAAACTGAGATAGACCTTATTGTGCTGGCAGGCTTCCTCAAAAAGATTCCTGATGTAGTGGTGAAGGACTATGCGAATCGAATTATCAACGTACATCCCGCCCTTCTTCCTTCCTTCGGAGGAAAGGGAATGTATGGAATGAGGGTTCATCAAGCCGTTCTGGATTATGGCTGCAAGATCAGCGGCGCGACCGTCCATCTTGTGGACACGGAATATGACCGGGGTCCGGTCGTACTCCAGAAGTGCGTGCCGGTATCCGGAGAGGATACGCCGGATTCTCTCGCCTCCAGGATCCACCAGCTCGAATATGAACTTCTTCCGGAGGCAATCAGACTTTTTGAGAATAACCGGGTGAAGATTGAAGGGAGAAAGGTTTTTATTTCTCCGGAAGGGCCCGACAAGAAGTGAAGATAAAACGCGCATTGGTCAGCGTGACGGACAAGACAGGAGTTGTCGAGTTTGCAGATTTTCTCGCGAAGTCCGGCGCCGAAATATTCAGTACCGGCGGGACTTTGAAGGCACTTCAATCGGGTGGCGTGAAAGCCAAAAGCATCAGCGAGGTCACAAACTTCCCGGAGATCCTGGACGGAAGGGTGAAGACGCTTCACCCGGCAATATTTGCGGGCATACTCGCAAAAAGAAGCGTCAAGGACCACACGGACCAACTCGAAAAACTGAGACTGTCGACGTTCGATATGGTGGTTGTCAATTTGTACCGTTTCGAAGAGACCGTCGCATCGGGAGCAGACCTTGAAGAGATCGTCGAGAATATCGATATCGGCGGCCCATCGCTGATAAGAGCTGCTGCGAAAAATTACGAAGGCTGTGCCGTCATAGTCGACCCGTCTCAGTACTCAGAAGTCAAATCCGAGATAACAAGGTACGGCGAGATTGGCGGTCATCTGCTTGCCCGTCTTGCCGCCGCGGCTTTCGAAAAAGTAGCGCTTTACGACGCTGCGATCTCTAATTTTTTCACAGATAAATTCGGTCCGGGCGGATCGCTCAGTGACAGCCTGTTGTTTGCCGGTCGAAAGACGATGGATATGCGGTACGGTGAGAATCCGCACCAGTCGGCCGGATTTTATGGTGACTTCGGAAAGTATTTCGAGAAGATTCACGGCAAGGAGCTTTCATATAATAACCTGGTTGATATCGACGCTGCACAGAGGCTGCTTCAGGAGTTCAGCGAACCGGCTGCGATAATCGTAAAGCACACAAACCCGTGCGGGGCAGCGGTTGCCGCCGACATACAAGAGGCATACACACGCGCCCTGAAAGCAGATCTGAAGAGTGCCTTCGGAGGCATAGTTGCGCTCAACGGAAAAATTGAACCGGCGTTTGCGGAACGGCTGAATGAAATTTTCCTCGAGGTCATAATTGCGCCCGGCTTCTCCGACGGGGCGCTGGAGATTTTGAGGAAGAAGAAAGACAGAAGACTGGTCGTCAGCAGAAGTCCGCTGCCGGGCGGCGTGCAGATGCGTTCCTCGTGCGGCGGCGTTCTCGCGCAGACAGCCGACGACGTCGTTGTGAACGAAAGCGCTCTTAGAGTTGTGACCAACAGAAAGCCGTCCGACGAAGAGCTCGCGGATATGAAGTTCGCCTACGCGGTTTGCAAGCACGTCAAATCGAACGCCATCGTGTTCGCAAAGGACCGGACGACTCTCGGTTCGGGGGCGGGACAGATGTCGCGGGTCGACTCGGTGAAACTGGCCCGGATGAAGGCGGCCGACGCAGGATTGAGCCTGGGGGAAAGCGTCGCGGCATCGGACGCGTTCTTTCCGTTTTCCGACAGCGTCGAGGAGATCGCGAAGGCCGGTGCAACCGCGATCATTCAGCCGGGAGGCTCAGTGAGAGACACCGATTCGGTAGAGGCCGCGAACCGGCTCAATATTTCAATGGTATTCACGGGACTCAGACACTTTAAACACTAGAAGAGCATAGTAATGGGATTCTTCGGACTCTTATCCAACGACCTGGCAATTGACCTGGGGACAGCGAACACACTTATCTGGATGCGTAACAAAGGGGTGGTTCTGCGAGAGCCTTCGATAGTTGCATTCGACAAAAACAGCAAGCGCATCGTCGCAATCGGTCACGAGGCCAGGGAGATGCTCGGCCGAACACACCGGGACATCCAGGTTATACGGCCTATGCGGGACGGTGTCATTGCCGACTTTGAGATTGCGGAAGGCATGCTTCGCGCTTTCATTAAGAAAGTGCACGCGGGCATGTTACCCAGCCGAAGGATAGTCATCAGCGTCCCCAGCGGGATAACGGAGGTCGAGAAGCGGGCAGTACGCGATGCTTCGGAACACGCCGGCGCAAAAGAGGTTCATCTGATTGCCGAGCCTATGGCTGCTGCCATCGGGATTGGCCTCGATGTGGATGCACCTGTGGGCAACATGGTCATCGATATCGGCGGTGGAACGACGGAAATAGCGGTAATTGCGCTTTCGGGCATAGTGAACGAGGAATCTATCCGCATCGCCGGCGATGAGATGAACAACGCCATCATCCAGTTTTTCAAGAAGAACCACAATATCCTCATCGGTGAGCGGACGGCCGAAGCGATTAAATGCGAGGTCGGCTCGGCAATGCCGCTGAAAGAGGAAATCACGATACAGGTTAAAGGCCGCGACCTTGTGGCCGGAATTCCGAAAACCACAGAGGTGAGTTCAGCCGAGATCAGGGAGGCGCTGAACGAGCCGGTCGGCGCGATCGTGGACGCGATCAAAATCTCGCTTGAGAGAACGCCGCCCGAACTGTCCGCCGACATCCTCGACCGCGGGATAATGCTTTCCGGAGGCGGCGGGTTGCTCAAAGGTCTCGATGAGAGAATCAGGATGGAGACGAACCTGCCCGTCCATGTCGCCGAAGATCCTCTCACCGCCGTCGTCCGCGGCGTGGGGAAAGTGCTTGATAAGATTGCCGAATATAACAAGGTGCTTATAAAGAGCAGACGTTATTAATGGTTGCAGGGAATGTTTAAATGGCTCAGTGAATTCTTCAGGCTTGCGAGGAACTACATCGTATTTGCTCTCCTCATCTCTCTGTCATTCTTTCTGATTTCCACAAACAATAACGTCCATACCAGGGGCCTTCAAGTACTCGGCGGGGATCAGCTGA
>JAJYOS010000157.1 GCA_021796055.1 Bacteroidota bacterium | reverse complement strand
CTAACGCCAGCAAGCACCTTCGCGGGGTCGACGCTCTCATCGAGCCTTATCGCCAGCTTGTTCCTCGCCGCGACGTTGGCGGCACGGACAATTCCCATCTCCAGGATGAAGACCGGATCATCGGCAAACGATTCCAATAAATTGCTCAACAGACCCTGCGCCCCACGGAGCTGCTGCTTCAGCAACTCCTGTTCGGTGATGTCCTCCAGGAAAAGGAATGTCGTGTCTTCCATGACCGAAGCACTGACATTCAAGTATTTTCTGTCCGTGGCGCGGCACATGCGCATCACGATCGCGCCGGAACGGAGTTCAGATTTGAAGCCCTCTGGAGATTCGCCTAGATATCTGAGGAACCCGTCGAAGCTCCTGTCCGAAGAAAGAAATTCCTTGAAGAGGCTTTCGAACATGTCGTTCCACCGGGAAAGTTTTCCTCCGTTCACGGCGGCTGTCGGGAGGAAACTGTTAAAGAGTCTCCCCGACTCCAACGTCGACTTCCTAAGCTCTTCCTCAATTTTCTTGAATTCCGAAACTTCCCGGAAGAGGTAGAAGCCCTTCCCGTGGATATCCCAGTGGGCCACAGAAAACGCCCTCCCTCTCTTGTCAACCAGTTCGGAAACGCCCTCTCCCAGCCCCGGCGCGGCGAGCCCATTCGACGAGAGGAATTCCCCGAACAATTCGCCTTCACTTGTTTCAAGTGTTTCCTGTAGAGAGCGACTGAAGAAAGCGACGCGACCCTCCGAAACCATCATGGCCGGCACAGCGGCATTTCTTACCAGATCCTCCGAAAAGGACTTCGCTTCGTGCACGGCTTTCTGCAAAGACTCGTTGTCGGAACGGAGGGCGTCAATGGTCCGTCCAAGTTCACCTCTGAGTTCGATATCGGAAGTATCATCCACGAGGTACACTGCCGATCGGCCGCGGCCGCCGTCAGGATTTTTTCTGGTCACGACATATGTCTTGAAGTGTCTCCCTGAAATAACAACGGATGTCGAGCGACTTTCTCCGGCGGCGACCCCCACAAAAAGCTCGACGAATTCCTGTCTCGCCTTTTCATCTACGAGCGAAGAGAACGATTGCCCTTCAGGCTTCAAGTCAGGTTCGGCAAGACGCCTGAGAGCAGTGTTAACTTCCACAATGATCCCATGCTCATCCAGCACCGCGGCTGGAAACGCCATTTCGTTGAAAAGATTGAGATGCGAACTCTCTTTCTCGGTTAGTTCCCCTTTCAGCTTAACCAGCTGTTCATCAAATCCAGTCTCCAGCGATTTAAGCCTGCCTTTGATCGCCGAGAGTTGAGAAGCCGCTTTCAGTAGGAATACAAAACGGCTTAGGCCCTCTCGGAGTGTCGGGGGTTTTTGATGCAGAAGGAGCAAGAGCGCCTTCTCCGCGGAGTCGGTCTTCAGCGAAGACGTCGCAACGAGTTCAACTCCAAGTTCCCGCTGCAACTTCCTCAACGCCGCCGATGTAGTCATATCCCCGAGAAGTTGAAAGATGTCGTCGTACTCGGCAAACGCCGCTTCGAACGCTCTCTTCCGGCCGTCGGTGAGAGGGATCTTGTTGGGTGACAACCTAATCCCCGCTTTTCTGATGAGACTCGCGGTCTGTTCCGGATTGGCTACGGAATATCTGGTCAATGCCGCTGTTTCTCCAGAACGATTGAACAGAAACGCGTCGCAGTCAAACGCTTTCCCGGCGGCTGACACGATCAGCGCGTCGGCAGAGTCGAGCTTCTCTGCAAATATTATATCCGATAGAGCGGCGAAGAAAGATTCCTGAAATCTGGCATAATGATTTTCCAGCTCTACCGGCTCGGTGGATTTACTCTTTTTCAGATTGAGCATAATGCTTCGGATTGATGATTGGTGACGGGAACAATCGCATCACTTCAAAATGGAAAGGGATTTTCTCCCTTTCTCATTGCCTCGGGAGCGTGAAGTAAAATGTCGAGCCTTTGCCTTTGCCTGCCGATTCGACCCAGACGGTTCCACCGCTAAGTTCGACGATCTTCTTAACAAAAGACAGGCCCAAACCGCTCCCCTCAACTTTTTCGGTGTCGCTCGTCTTCACTCTCTGGAAGATCGCGAAAATTCTGTCGTGGAATTCCTGCGAAATGCCGATCCCGTTGTCCCGGACGTAGAAGAGATAATGATCGATTTTGTCGTGGACTCCTATCGTCAGCTGCGGACTTGGCTGATCACCCATGTATTTGATGGCATTGTCGACGAGATTCACGAAAATTCGTTCAACATATCGCGCTACAACGTAAAGCGTCGGGAATGTCCCTTCAAGAGAGACTTTGACCTTCTTCTCGGCTAGTCTGATCGACATGTCGGTCAAAACGCGTTCGATGAGAGGCGTCATGTCTGTCTCTTCCGGTACGGCCTCGACGCTTCCGACTCTAGCGAGGTCCAGGAGGTCGTTTACGAGCGAGTGCAGACGCGCGGAAGACGTCATGATAGCGTCGATAAGAACGTCCTGTTCGACTTCAAGCCGACCGCTTCTCTTGAGTTCTCTCGCGAATCCTTCGATGACGAGTATCGGAGATTTCAGATCATGGGTGATGGCGTAAGTGAACTGCTGCAACTCGCGGTTCTTGCTTTCGAGCAGCCTGGTCTTCTGGATAGTTTCCTCGTGAAGTCTCGAGTTCTCGATGGCGGCCCCGATCACCGTGCCTATCCCTTCTATTATCTCGCGCTGCGCGTCCTCAAGCACGCGATCCGATTCGCTGAATAGTGCGCCCACCCCGACAGCTTTTCCTTTAGCCTTCAAGGGAAAAACGACAAGCGAGGCAAAAGGTGATCTCCGCATCGAGCGCGGCATCAATGCCTGGTTTTCGTTCCGGCCTATGGACTGCACGGCATCCGACTTTAAAACTTTCCCGAACACGTTTGATGTTATTTCCGAACCGTGGACCTCTGAAAGGAAATCCTCGCTAAGGTTCGCGCTAGCCGCCACAAATATTCTGCGGCCAACTTTGTCCGGAAGAAGTATGGCTCCTGCGTCTCCGGTAAAAATATCCATCGTTTGCTTTACAGAAAACTCCAGTACCTCCCTGAAGTCGATCGTCCGGTTCAGGAGCGTGGCGATGCGATTGATCGCGCTTAGCTGAAGGTTTCTCTGAGTGAGCGTCTCCTCCAGTCGTCGTCGGTTCGTCACGTCGATAAGTATGCCGAGCGTGCCGGCAAGAACGTTGTCTTCTCCGAAGAACGGCGAGGTAGATATTTGAATGTAGTACTCTTTGCCGTCCGGCCTTCTTAGCAGGAATTCCTTCGAGTCGATAGGCCTTTCGGTAGTAATGGTCTGGTTAAATGGAAGGTTCGGCGACGCAACGGGCCGCTTCGTGTTCGGGTCACACACCCCGCTTAGGAGAGCCGCGGAGTTCTTGCGGAGATTCAGCTCTCTGTCGACGCCAAATATTTCCTCCGCAGCCCTGTTCATCCCAACTATTTCCCCAAAGCGGTTGGTAACAATCATACCCTCTCCGATACCTTCAAATAGTCTCAGAAGATCCTCGGAGATAACCACGCCGTTATTTCTTACATCCACGCCCATCAAGTTGCGATTTATTCAAGGTGTTTCAAGTTAAACCCCGACCACTTTACTTACAAACGTGTGTCCCATGGATGTTTACCATGATCGGAAGTTCATTGACATCCGTCTTCTTTTCCGCAGAAAACTTGAGTAACCAGGCACCTAAGGGAACCGGAGGCATCCTTGCACCTAAGCGCAGAAGAATCTATATTATCACGTCCCGATCGGCGGGATTCTTTGATAAATCCGGGGCTGTAGCTCAGCTGGGAGAGCGCGTGAATGGCATTCACGAGGTCGAGGGTTCGATCCCCTTCAGCTCCACAAGATTAAAGCCTTTTAGTTCCGACCCCCCTATTCCTTTCGCATTCCGACTACACACTTTACTACACACTTTTAGCGGCGAACTGTGTCCTCCACCATCCGATCCCGGAGGGAAAAGGAGGTAACCATGTTCTTGTACAAGCGCAGGGGTGTCTATTACTTCAGCTTCTTCGACGAAACAGAGAATCGAAACCGACGGATCTCTACGCATGCGCGACGAAAGGAAGAGGCACTCAAATTCCTTTCGAACTTCAAGGGAAGGCAGACGGAGTCATCGAGGCCCAGGTTCATTTCCCTGTCCAAATTCTCAGAAACCTACTGTCAGTACGTTAAGAACCGCTATACCCTGAACTACTTCCTGACGGTCGAAAGGAGTCTGGACGCCCTCAAGAAGTACGCTGGAGATGTAGCTCTGAAAGAAGTTGACAGGAGACTACTGGAGACGTTCTTCGATTCCGTGTCCGCCAAGAGCAAGAACACCGCCAACCTTTACCATCGGACGCTCGCGGCAGCGTTCAGCAAGGCGGTCGAATGGAACAACCTGACCGACAACGTGCTGAAGAAGATCAAGCTTTCGAAAATCCCGAAGAAGCTGCCGGTGTTCATTACCGAGGACGAATTAACCAAGTTAATCGAGCACACCGCTAAAGAAGACATGCGAGACTTCTTCCTGCTTGGCTTTCATACCGGGTTGCGCCTTTCAGAGCTCCTTAATCTGGACTGGCAGGCCGTTGACCTGGTCGAAGCCACAATCAAGGTTTCGAACACCGACACTTTCACCACCAAGAGCAAGAGGGAGAGATTCATACCGCTAAACCAAACAGCCCTCGATACCCTAAGACGAAGGGAGCTGCGAGCTCGGAGACAACCGGCCAGGGACTATGTATTCTTTAAGCATCCAGGACTGAGGTACGAGCGGGATTACGTCAGTAAGCAGTTTAAGAAGGCAGTAAGGGCTGCGAAACTTAACGAGCGGCTGCATTTCCACAGCCTGAGGCACAGCACCGCTTCCAATATGGTCCGACGCGGGGTGCCGATTGCCGTCGTGAAGGAAGTGTTGGGGCACACCGACATCAAGACGACTATGGTGTACAGCCACGTCAAGCAGGACGATCTTGTCAAGGCCGTTAAGACCCTGGAGGCACCGAAATGAAGTCGGAGGCTAAC
This sequence comes from Bacteroidota bacterium, assembly GCA_021796055.1. Next base: position 5,015 of record JAJYOS010000157.1, on the reverse strand, counting down.
GGGCTACCATCTAACGGTGCGCAATCGTTACATTTCATTCATTCAACCACTAATCATAATCAGGAGGCTACAATGCGGATATTTGCATATCCATGGGCGGACGGAAGCGTAAGCATTTGCACGGCAGAAAACAAAGAAGAGGCGGCGGAGACTTTCGACCAGTTGGGCGAAGTCGATCACCCGGAGAAGATCAGAAGCCTGAAGGGACCCGTTCTCGTGACACTCAAACCGGTTGCCTCGGACCTGAGTTGGGCACTCGATTCGAGAGGCGAGGAGGCCATTGGTGAAGATCTGAACTCGCAGCTGATTGAGGCTTGCTATCCGAGTTACAGCAAGGAGATTGACGAGGCACTGGAACACTGTCCCGCCTGCCAGGACGGCGGTCCCTGTGAGAAGCACGTGAAGCTCCTGGAGGCCGCACTGAGAAAAGACCAGGAACGGCAGAACGAAATCAAGCTGAATTAGGGCGACGGATACCGCCCGCGGCATTCCGAATCTCTTGCTGGACCGCGTGAAGGATTTCAGGCCCTTTGCGCGGTTACTTGTTTTCCCATTCCCCATCGGAACTCGACCCGACCATGAAGGCCAGATTAGCGTAGAAGTATTTCGGATCAAATAGTCCGATTACCCGCGATTCATCAAAGTAGTTCAAAAGCGAAAACCACAGTACAAAACGGGGGCAAAATTGCGATTACAGCCTAAATTCGCAGAGAATCGTTGGAAAGTAGCTCAACAACTGTCTACTATTTCGGCCATTTGTATAGTAGAGTTGTATAGTAGATTCATCTTGACAAAATTCCCAGGTCTCGCCAACCTGGCCTTTGTACACCGAAGCCAAAGATGGGGCGTTTCCGACGTGAAGCCTCAAAGATAATTGAAAGACTGCGGTGGAGCTGCATTAAATGCCCGACCGGAACGCTAACTTACCATTGGCACATCAATCGCGGGCGGGTCAGTTCCCCCTGGAGAGTCAAAGGGCTGATTTCGTTTGCCGGAAAAGATACTTTGATCGATTTGAACAGCCGAAGGAAAAACAATTTCTCTGTCTGCTGTTCATTGAACTATGTGTTATCCTTCATTGCTTCTTCTTGAGTTGCATTTAACAGGCTTCGAATCCCCGGCGAGAATTATCATATACGCCTTTCTCAATTTCCAAAGTCTTTCCTTAGCAGCTGTGCCAACTCCGGGAATTCTCTTTCAGGAACTATATCGAGGCCCGCTGCTAACTTGATATCATTCCTTGCTCTCTCAAGCCTTCTCACATAGGGAAGCACTTGGGAGTTTACTCGCTCCGTCCATTTTATCAGATCTGTAAATGTGTACGGGAGCTTATTCCCACTATCTGTACTTACAACAAGCACATGCTGGTCGCGCGCATCACCGAATATATTAGTCGTTACATACTGCTCGTTAACATCGGCACTGAACACTTCATTCAAGTGACGCGCGATCTCATTTCGGAAAACAAATTCCGTCGGCTCCCTGTAAAACCTTTCGACTAAGAACCTGACCGCTTCCCCTTGCATCTGCTCTTCGGTCTCATCACTCCTGAGCTTTGATTCTACAAAGACTTTCGCGTTTTGCAATGCCACCCTTCTTATCACCCTATCTATTTCTTCTCCAGGTTCCAAAACGCCAGTGACCAAGGGTTTGGTAGGAGGCGGCCACTCCTCTATCGCTGCGTGTTTTATATCTATCGAGTCAAGGATATCCGCTGTCTCTTGACGTTGATATACACGACGGATTGAGCCTGCAATCATGTCGGCAATCTGGAGCAACGGCACCCGCTTACTCTCTTCAAATTCTAATCTCTCGAAGATTGAAGCTTTCGCCTGGATGTAACTTTGGAAGCTCTCCATAAACGAGTCTCGGCCGTATTCATCCGCGATCACCGATAATCCGTTGAATGCTACAACAAGTCTATTGTATAGCATTCGGTGCAGGAACTTGTAGAAGGTGGATTTGAACTTCAAACCGCTGTCCTGCCAAACCAAGGACTTATTAACGACCAAAACGTAATAAGGGAATAAAGTTGAGATATCCGCAAGTATCCGGCGGCGTCGCGCCGAATTGTTGGATACATTGCTCGACTTGAGCTCGCCGCTACCCGCATGCTTCTTGACCAAGTCTGCTGCTTGTCGTTCCGAATCGCCTAAAGAATCCTCTGGGATAAGAAGTGCACAGAGAACGTAGAAATCGTTTCCTTTCCCATCTTTCGAAAGATCAGTCCCTCCCGACTCGTCAACGAAAACGTGCCTTGTTAACCCGATACCCACAACAATGCCTCCTTTTCAATGCCGCCCTCGCGAGCCGATTTGATTTCCCGCTTAGATCATCGAGGTAAAAACAATATTGTCCCGTCCGAAAATAACTCAGCCTCACTATTCGAGCGGGGCTTAATCTCGGGCAGTCTGTTTATATCTTCACCAGCAACGATCATGTGCCAGACTTCCTCATCGATGCCCCACTGGGTTTCAGTAAAGAACTCTCTGTCTAAATCTGCGGCCCATGTTCCTTCGTCACCGTGATCAAGTGACGGCTGGACAATAAGGAATCTCCTTCCGGAAAAGGGTCGCGAATCAATCAAATGATCCTCTTGCGGGGCCTTGAAAGAAGACAATCTCTCCTTCGTTTCATAGTCTCCAGCGAGCGCAAACCACGAAGCGTAGTGTAGACGTATTAAGTCAAATGGATCAGCGACTTCTGGCTCGTCGTGCCCCGGATCTGCAAAATACAAGTAGCTATTCCCAGTTGGGTCTTTGGCCAGTACTGAGACTACTGAGAACTCCGATGTGACTTGAGCACCATTGGCGTTAAGGATTCTCCTTCCCTCCTCGCATTGCAGAATCCCGTCGCGGAGGGCTACATTATGCGCACCCTTGTCAACTCCTGTCGTCGCTTTAGATTCGAGGAGAGATAGTCTCTTTCCTGTTGTCAGGATGTAGTCCGGCGTGCTTTTGCGACCGGTGATTGCCACGGCGGGCCACTTCTTTTTGACGTAGTACCGGAAATCGACTACGTAGAGATAAGAGAGTTTCTCTTGAGCGAACAGCCATGAAAGCCCTTGCCCCAGTTCACCAATACGGGTTGATAACGAAAAGTCTCTCAGATGCGACAAGTACGCAGCTCGAATTCTGAGATTCCTAAACCGGCCATCGATCAATGGTGCAAAACGGTATCTTACAGCCTTCCCTTCCAAGGACAAATCCGGTTGCGCCAGCCTACCGGATAAGAAGGCCCTTGCGATTGCGATGAAGAGCCGAGCCCCATTAAACAGCATACCGGTAGAGTGACCAGTAGGGAGTTTGACAGGCGTGACCGCCTTTCCTGCGAGAGTTCCAGTTCCAGTATACGGTTCGAGACCAACATATTTTACGGACCGGTTAAACACGGCTGAGTGTACCTTGAATTGGAGCTGTACACATCGCCCAGTGTTTGCTTGCGAGTTCGCATTGCTGCATCAATCCTGGTTCCTCCACTCCTCCTCCGGCTTCCCTTCAGCTTTTCGCTTCAACGCTTGCCTGAAGGCTTCGAGAGCTTTTTGCTGTTCAACTGAAAACTTCTCCTGATCAGCTCCCTTGATTTTGTTCTCCAAATCGGAGGGATCAATGAACTTTTCGATATCCTTAATGTGTATTGAGTAGTGGATTCTGAGCAAGTAATCACCCATGCCTTGCGATGATGCTCGCGAAACAAAGGCAACCAAGAATTGGATTGAACCTTCAGGCGAACTCACAAGGTCCTTCACCCAACTTCTTACATCGTCTGGATTCCCCCAGGCCATCCACCTATGAAGTAGGGTAGCCATTCTTGGGTGCTGAGCAAGTCTACCGGTCCTTGCGGCATTTGCGAGATGTTTTAAGCAAGAGTCTTTCATCGAGGCGAAGTCTTCACCTTCAGCTTTGAAAGTATCAGGACCCTGCGGCTTGCCCTGCTTGTCCTCCTCTAAAGAAGTGTACATAACCGGCAAATACAGTCCCCTGGTTTGTTTTATGGCGTCTTTGAGAATGGAAATCCTCTTATCTTTGAGAGAATCCCTATTCAGGTTCCAGTAGATCAGTCTGACACCATGCATATCGTAACCCATGCTCACAAGACTCGATAAATTCTCCGGTAGTTCGTCGCCAATATCAAACATGGCCGTCGTAAATGCGAATGCGTTTTCAGGAGGAATATGTTCCTTGTACGCCTCCAAGCGATCAAGGGCAACTCCCAGCAAATCCCTCTCTTTGAGTTGCTTTAGTTCTCTCACAAGAGAATCCCTGTCCGAGCTGCTTGCCAAAATCGCATCTATCTCTGCTTGAGAGAGTTCTCCTTCGGGGACAGAAAGCTGGAAGTATTTGGCAAAAATATTGGGGTGACACACTCTTACGTCGCGATACCACTGATCGGCGTACCCCTGCGAATAGCTTCCCCCTCCGAGGGCCGTCGCAATCGGAGGAAACATTTCCTTGATAAGCGCGGTGACCGAGTCTCTTCTATCTTCAGTCGAGAATGAAAACAGCGTTTCAGCAGCCTTCTTAGCTTCACCACTGGCCGGCTCTCGAAACGATAATCCACGGGCATAGTCACCAGTCAAATACCGCTGCATGCCGGGAAGTTGAGAATAGACGCCGGGCTCGAAAAGGCGAAGAGCCTCCAGTCCCATCAGATCAATCGGGTTAACCTCATAGCTTTCCTTGTTTTTGAATATTCCTCCGTAGAACGATAGAGTGGACTGATACCGGTGTACATCGCGCATCGTCTTGAAGAAAGACCGAAGCCCGTTATAATAAACGCCTGCCCACCGGTTCTGATCAAACTTGACCGTCGCTCCGTTTGATGCAAGTAACAGATCCAACCCGGCGAACAAGACTTTCTCAAGCTTCGTTCTCTCAATAATCGGGACATCGAACCATACTTGAACGATCTTGTCCAAGAACTCCCCACCTTTCACGGCACCGGGTTCATCGAGACTCCTTTCCACTATGTCTCGCTGGAATAACAGAAGGTATATGATGTTCGGAAATGTTTCC
>JAJYOS010000156.1 GCA_021796055.1 Bacteroidota bacterium | reverse complement strand
AAGGTGGAACATCATCGAAGATATCGTCCCGGAAAAAGGGAATGAGATAATGATGGATGCCTTTCCGGGATTCATTGACAGCGGCGACGACTTTGCCGAGAACAGCGCAGGTATTCTAATCACGGAAACCACTATAGCGCAGTTCAGAGGGTTCAATCCGAACGGCGCTCCCGAGTTCATGCGGGCCAGGGAAGCGGCACAGTATGCGAACAGCATCGATGATTTCGTCAGAATCATGACCCGCGACAATAACGGCGCATATGCAAACGACTGGCTGATCGGCGATACGAAGACTAACGAGATCGCGCGTCTGGAACTTGGTCTGAAGCACTACCGGGTCTGGAAGACGAAGAACGGGTATTACTCCGGAGCTAATTTCCCGAGCGATCCTCAAATAATCAGGGAAGAGACTACATTCAAACCCGATTACCCTTACAGCTCGATGAACGCGCGGAAAAAAAGGTGGGAGGAGCTGCTGAACGAACATAAAGGGAAGATCGACGCAAGGCTGGCGGAGTCGTTTCTGGCAGATCACTATGACGTCATCAGGGGAAGGGATTTTCCGGGTTCGCGGTCAATTTGCGGCCACAACGACTTCCCCGGCGGATCGGTTCAGGCGAAAGTAACGACAACCGACCTCTCCAACAAGCTCGAATTCTGGGCGCACATGGGACATCCGTGCGGTGAGAATTTTATTGCATCAAGGTTCTTCGCGGCGCACCCGAGATATAAATGGATGTCAGGGTACCTGCATAATATGCTGGCATATCCCTGGACGCTTTTCTCGGCAAAGAAATAGTGAGAACAAGAAAGGAAGTCTCGATATGCTAAAACGATTTACTGCCTCGGTAGTTTTTGTCCTTATTCTCTTCAATACTCTCCTGGCGCAGTCGCCACAAAAATTCGCGCAGCTCGGCGACTTCAAACTCGAAAACGGGGAGGTGGTAAGGGACTGCGTGATAGGATACAGGACCTACGGCAAGTTGAACGCCGACAAATCCAACGCGATGTTGTTTCCGACCTGGTTCGGCGGCAACTCGGCAGGCCTCGCCGGACTCATCGGGCCGGGCAGGATGGCCGACAGCACTAAGTATTTCGTAATCGGCGTCGACGCGTTGGGTGACGGCGTGTCATCCTCGCCTTCGAACAGCAAGCTCCAGCCGGACGAACACTTCCCGCAATTCGATATCCGTGACATGGTAAACAGCCAGCACGAATTTGTCACGAAGTCACTCGGGCTGAAGCACCTGTTCTGTGTAATCGGCGGATCGATGGGCGGCATGCAGACTTTTCAATGGATCGTGTCGTACCCGGGTTTCATGGATAAGGCTGTCGCATGGGTCGGCTCCCCGAAGCTTACTTTCTACGACCTCCTGCTCTGGAACACGGAGCTGCAGATTATCGATACCGGACTGAAATGCCATGCTCCCGAAATGGACATAATGAAGGCGATAGCCGATATTACAGAGCTGAACATCCGTACTCCCGAATTCTATGCTACTAAGATGGAGCCTGAGAAGTTTTACGGCGATATAAAGGAGTATCAGGACAGTTTCTCGAGTGAATTCAATGTCTATGACTGGCGAAGCCAGCTCAAGGCGATGATAGCTCATAATGTCTCCGCGCCGTATAACGACGACATGAAAGCGGCGGCATCGAGAGTCAAGGCCGAAGTGCTTTCGATTGTCAACCTTCAGGATCACATGGTCAATCCGCTTCCCGCGATTGAATTTGCAAGGCTGATTCACGCGGAGACTTTCGAGTTGAATAACGACTGCGGTCACCTCGGCCCGGGCTGTGAAATAGACACGGTCGATCAGGTGATTAATAAATTTCTTGAAGAGAAATAAACCGAAACCTGAGCTGCCTTGCGAAGGTTCCCCCGCATTACCTTAGGTAGCTAACTCTTAGAAATTCGTGGAGAGCACCAGGGAATAGTTTCTTATCGGCGCCATGTTGCCGATCATCTCGACGTAGTAATCTTCGAGAGCATTGTTGACGATAAAGCTGAGTTGGATCGGATATCCGATTGAAGTCAGGTCGACACCGGCCCGGATGTCGGTTACGTATGCCGGGACGCGGTTGTTGCCGTTCTTCACGATTCCCAGTTCTACTAATTGCCTGTCGTAATTTTCGAAAGCGCTGATGTACCTGAAATCGACCGAAGCCGTGTAAATGTATTTCTGGAAGTCCGCGGAAATATAAAGTAGTTTCCTCGATCTGTACTTGAGAATCTCGTGGGTCGTAAGATCGAGCGGGTAAATATAGGTGTAGCTGGCTCTGAGGGTGAGGAAATCAGTGCCTGCGTTGGTCGAAGCGTCGATCTCGTATCCCTGTATCCGCGCGCGGGTCACGTTCTGAAACTCTATTTGCCCGGCCGGAGTGAATTCCGGCTCTATCATGTTCCAGAAGTCGTTCTGGAAGACTGCGGCATCTATCATTGCGAACGGCCAAATTGGCACCCTGGCGCCGATCTCCTCCGAAAGGCTCTTTTCGGGCAAAAGATTCGGGTTAGCGATTATCTCAACTCCCCCGGTCTGAGTGGTCGCGTAAGTCTCGGCCAGGCTCGGGGCCCTGAAACCGGTCCCGATAGAACCCCGCAGCGATGCTTCCCCGCCAAGGTCGTAAACCAGTCCCAGCTTCGGACTCAACTGCTCGAAGGCCGCTTTACCCTGAATATCCTCAATATCGTAGCGCGCTCCGAGGGTGGTATGAAGGCGGTCGAACCTTCTTTCGGCCTGCAGGTACGCCGCTCCGGAATTGCTCTGCCTTCTCGTGAACACGTTGGAGCTCATGAAGTCCGCCTGGCCGTCAATCCCGAACGTGAATACGGTGGCGGGGTCGTAATTCCATGTGCCCTGAAACTCAAGGTAACCGAGATTGGAGGTCGATGAGTCCCCGATTCCGGTTGGGGTCTGGCCGAAGTTGTCGTACCAGTGATTGAAATAGTAACTGCCGCGGACTATGTACAGGAAGTCGCTGCTCAGCACGTGCGTGTATATCCCGGCGATGTTGGCCCTGGTTGAATTGACCCACTGTCCAAGCGTCCCCGGGTCCGGCTGGAGTGCATTGTTGAGATCTTCCCAATAGAGAAAATTGCCGGAATGCTGGTCGAACACGTCCGCGAATACTTTCAGGTTTTGATTTTGTCCGACGCTCCCGGCGGTCTTCGCGAAGAAATTGAATCTCCGGAAGTAGTCGTTCTGGATGTACCCGTCGTCCTTCTTGAAGCTCAGGGAAGCTGTGACTCCGAAGTCACCGAGTCCGAGCGGCTGGGAATGAGTCACGGAGGCACCCTGGAAGAACCTTGTGCTGCCGGACCACCTCCACTGTGAATATCTCGGCTGTTCATAGAAGCCGCCGTACATCTTCACGGCCGTCGAGTTGACATCCACATTGTTTTTCGTTATCACATCGATCACTCCGCCGAGTGCATTGGAGCCGTAGAGTGCGGACCCCGCCTCCTTGAGAACCTCAACACGTTCGACGTCCGACATCGGAATCGATTCCCACACGGCCTCGCCCGTGTCGCCGGTGAGCATCGGTATCCCGTCGACGAGTAGGAGCACGCGGCTGCCGATTCCGCGGGCGTACCCGCTCGAGCCGCGTATGTTAACCTGGTCCTGAACGACGTTCACCCCCGGCACATAGCGGAGGGCATCGTCGAGAGAGATGATGTTCCTTCTCTCGATGGAAGCCGAACTGACGAGACTTACACTGAAAGGTACATCGGTTAGCAGCTGCCTCCGCTTGCTTGCGGTTACGACAACCTGTTGCGTTTGGAAGGGTGAAGGCTGCAGATAGATTTCTATTCGCCTCGCTTCATTCACCGCCAGTGAAATGGTCCCGCTGAACGGCCTGAACCCGATCATGGAAACGGAGACCAGGTAGTTTCCCCCGTCGAGATTCTTGATGGAAAAGTTTCCATTCTTTCCGGTCAGCGTACCGAGTTTCTGCGGCTTCTGTAAGTTCCGGGACTGCAGCAGGACGGTTGCGCCTGCAACCGCGCTGGAGTCCTCTGCAGACCGAACGACACCGTCCAGTCTTGCCTGGGCGACCCCTTCACTTTGAAGCAGTAGAAGCAGAAGTGCCGCCGGGAGTAGGAGGCGTGTTCTTGAAATCAACATCGATATCGATTCCGCTTATGAAACTGTTTGGCTTGACGGTGACCGACTTCGGCGAGCCGACCCCATGTGAATACCCGTAGGCGCCGACGACTTTCCAGTCGGAAAGCAGGTTCGGACCGTATTGCATCGCCACAACTACATACTGGAAGACTGCAGCCGAGTCGAGCGTGAAATTATAGGACAATGTGTCGACAAAGAAGGCTGGGGCGCTCGTGCCTATGGGAGGATAGACTTTAGCATTGCCGCCCAGTACATCGCCGATGATGTTCTGAGGAGGGTAATGGTAGAAGGCAACGACCCTGATGTCGTGGACGCTGTCAGGAGGAGGCCAGGCAGAAATAAACCGGACCGTGCCGCTGAATCCGGGCTGAACACTGATAGGCTCGAGGCCGTGGGTGCATCCGAGCAAGGAAACGGAGAGCACCACTAATAAAAGGACTTTCTGCATCGCCTAGGGAAAATAGTCTCCCGGGCTCCGAAATCCAAAACTTGCAGGGAAGGGCCTGCAATCATACCACAAGAGGTGCAAGATCCACAGAGAGGAAACTTTCCGTTATTCTACCGTTCCAACTTCACACCCTATCCGTCACTATCCTCCGTCCGAGCTTCTCGAATACCAGTACCATTGCAAAGATCATTAGTGTGATCTCTACAATCACGTGCGGAAAGGCGGGAAGCAACAGGGCGCCCGTCCACACGACAATGGCTGGGAGTAATATTCTCAGTACATAGATAACCAGCGGTTCCAACGACGCGAGCGCGGGACTGGTGCGGTGTGCGGAGCCGATGTCCATGAGTTTATCGTACAGTTCCGCAGGGATTCCGGCACTTCGTGCGTTTCTCAGCACTTCGTCGACCTTGCTCACCGACTCGAGATACAGGGTGCAGGAGAGACAGCCGTGCGCATGAGAACGAATATCCGCCGGAAGCCCGTCCTTCGCTATCGCCTGTCTCGCATCGATATGGTCGTTTATGGCCCTCTTGAACTCTTCGCAATTCATAGCTCGTCCTTTCTTTCTCTGAGCATTTCGGCCAGCCGCTGCCTTCCCCTGTGAAGGGCGGTGGATACAGTGCCGACAGGAAGTCTCAAGATGTCCGATATTTCCTCGTAGGATAATTCTTCGAAGTAAAACAGCGTCACGACCGCCGATTCGTTGGGAGGGAGGAGCGCTATGCAGGCGTCCAGAATTTTCCGCCTCTCGCTGGCATAGACCGATTTCTCTTGTCTCGAAGAATCCTCGACTCTTCCATCCGGGGGATCAATCCCGGAGTCATCCAGGCTGACCCCGGCAGGGTCCCTCTTCTTCCTGCGCGTAAGGCAGACGTTTGCCGTGATTCGCCATATCCATGTCGACAGACTGGAGTCGCCGCGGAAGTCCTTCAGAGATGAATACACTCTCATGAAAACGTCCTGGACGGCTTCCTCGGCGTCGTTCCGGTTTCCGAGCATCTTAAGGGCAAGGTTGAACACCCGCCCGGAATACAGGCCAACGATGTCCTTGAACGAGTCACCAGCTGCCGGTTTCGTGGTTCCCTTTCTGCTCAGATCTTACAATGCCGTTCGTACCGCATACAAAACATTAGACTTCATGCAAGGTAATTTTCTTTCAGTGAAAGAAAAAATCGCCGGCATCGGTCTAATAGGTTGAAGCAAGGAGAAGAAAATGAACTACGAAAGCAATGCAATTCAAATTGTCATCATGATTGTCCTGATCGCGGCGTGGGGATTCTGGGAATACCGTGAACGGGAAATCAGGCATAAGAAGGCTCTCATGGATTTGATAAACAATGTCGAGCCGAAACCGTTCAGACCTCAAAATTGGGGAAGAGTGACTACGACACTCACGATGGCGGGGCTTTTAATACTCGTGGCAGCAGGGGGAATCGTCTTTACCGCGAAGATAGGACTGCAATACGCCGGCCCGATCATTGTCCTGCTGGCTGAACTGATGTTGGTGGCAGTCCTCCTTCTTATGATGGGAGCGAGGGACATAAAGATATTGAAGAAAGGGTGAACCATGTTTACATCGATATTCATCGCGGCGGTGATCATATCGGCGTTTTTCGACCAGCAGGAGAGACGTCACGCGCTGGAACTGCAAATCGAGTACGAGAAACTGGGGAGGAAGATACCAGCGCCGCCGCCGAAGCTTCCGATGCTGGAGTCTGTAGCAAACATTGTCGTGGGACTGATACTGTTCGAGATCGGAGGGGCGAGCGTTTTGACGCTGCTGGTCACCATGGGGATTACGGGTAAGGAAGCCTGGAGCAGGATGGCTCCGCTGCAGACCGACTTTGCCGCCGCATTTCTGGCGGGTGGGGTAGCTTTGATTATTCTTGGCGCCAAAGGAGTGTCCATCAACCTGAGGTTCCGGAAGATCCGGGCCGCGGAAGCTTAGTCTGGCGACCTTGCGAATGCATCCAGGCTATTGACGGGGAACATTCGCAAGGTCTCTGTTCATCCCCCGCCCGCTTTCTTCAGCTTCTCCTGAATTTCTCTCAGCTGTTTCTGCATATGGTCCAGCTGCTCGTTCCTCGCCTGTATCTGTACCTCGATCTGCTTCAGTTGCTGTTCCTTCCTCGTGTACTCGTCCTGGGCCTGTCCCGCAAAGTAGCTGCTGAACAGCCAGTTGTGCCGCAGGGCCTCCATATTTCCGGCGAACTTCTGAAGACCGAGTTGAGCTTCCTTGACAGCTGATAGAGTGGTAGAGACGATCTGCAGGGTCGTGTCGTATACCGAACGGTCGTGCAGAAGCGACGCGACGAGACCATGACCGGTATCCACCTGGCTTACCATCAGTTTTATGTTCGATGCGGTAGTATCGAAGTTCTTCACCACGAGGTTCACATTCGACAGGACCGAATCTGTCTTGTCGGCGAGGCGGTTGAACGATATGCTGAGACCGGTGACGACGTTCGCCATGTCGGTAAACTTGTCTGAAACCTTCTTCAGGCTTGAATCGGCTTCGTAGGTGGCGCGCCTCAGCGCGAAGTAGACGCTCTCATCGGTCACAAGCTTCCCGATTGTGCCCTTTCCTTCGCGGACGTCCTTCAGGATTCCTGAAAACTGGTCCACCATGTTCTTCACGCTGGCGATAGTCTCGCGGGTTTCCAGGATGATTTGCGACAGCTGCGGCTCTTCAATCGAGCTCAGCGTGTCCAGCGGCTGGATCGACGGGGCGCCCTCCGTGCCCGGAGTAAGGATTACGAACTTGTTGCCGACCAGGCCCTCGGTTTCAAGCATGGCGCGCGAATTGTCCTTGATGAACTTCCTCGAATCGGAGAATATTCTTAATTCGACAAGAGCCACATTGTTCCAGATTCGGATACCCGATACAGTTCCCACATCGATTCCGAGCAGCCGCACAGCCGCCCCATTCCTCAGGCCCTCGACCGAATTGAACCTGGCATAGACGTCTATCGATTTGGTGAAGATACCCTGCTGTTCCCCGACCAGGAAGATTCCGAGGACAAGAATCACCACTCCGACAGTGATAAAAAGGCCGAGCAGCGCAACGTGAGTTTTTTTCAAGGTAAAATGTCCCTGTACATGATATTACCTTCAAATGCCTTGTAATTCAAAGCGGATTACGGAAGAAGCCTCTGACCTCTTCATCCTCAATTCCCGCCAGTTCATTCATCTTTCCCGTATATTTTAACAAGCCATCCTTCAAAACACCAGCCCTGTCGCTCACTATCCCGGCACAGAGAATATCGTGGGTCACGACTATTGCGGTCATCCCGAAGCGTTTGTGCATATCGCCGATCAGCTCACTGATTTCCGCCGAGGTTATCGGATCGAGCCCGGTCGTCGGTTCGTCGTAAAGGAGGATTTGAGGCTCGATGACGAGCGCGCGTGCGAGCGCCGCCCGTTTCCTCATTCCGCCGGATAGCTCGGAAGGCATTTTGTCGATCGCGCCCTTCAACCCGACCAGCGTCAGATAATGTTCGGCTTTTTCGTTTGCCTCGTTGTTCGTGACCTTGTGATGCCGCCTCAAGTTGAACGTGAGATTCTTCCGGACACTCATGGAATCGTAAAGTGCCCCGCCCTGGAAGAGGAATCCTGTCTTCTTCCTGATTTCAGAAAGCCCCCTGCGGTTGGAGATGTCTACCCGCGTCGAGTCCACCAGCACTTCTCCGGCATCCGGCTCGAGGAGTCCGACAATACACTTCAGGGTTACGCTCTTGCCTGTCCCGCTCTTCCCGAGTATTGAGAAGGTTTCACCTCTCGCAACTGAAAGACTCAGCCCGGAGAGGACCACGAGATCGCCGAACGACTTGTATAGGTTAGTTATCTCGATCATTTCTCAAAAGTGAGGTTCCTACTCGAACAACAGGATTCCGACCTTGACGAGTACGAAATCCATAATCAGGATGAGGAAGGAGGCGAAGACGACGGCAGACGTCGCCGCCTTGCCGACACCTTCTGTCCCGCCGGCCGCGTTGAAGCCGAAATATGAGCCGACTATTGAAATGACGTAACCGAAGAAGAAAGTTTTTCCAATTCCCGGTACGACATCAGAGATGGAAAGCGACGATATTGTCGAGGTCACAAAAAGCTGCCACCCCATCCCTCCTGAAACGAACATGAAGACGTATGCGCCAAGCACTGCGAGCAGATCCGCGTACGCCGTCAGAAGAGGCAAGGCGATGGTGCCGGCAAGCACGCGCGGAACAACGAGAAAACGGTACGGGTCTACGGATGACACCTCGAGTGCGTCGATCTGCTCGGTCACTCTCATCGACCCAATCTCGGCACCGATTCCGCTGGAGACTCTTCCCGCGACGACGAGCGCGGTTATCACGGGACCCAACTCGCGGATGACAGATATGGCAACCATAGCGGGGAGAAAGGACTCGGCACCGAATCTCTCGAGTGTCGGCTTCGTTTGAAGTGCAAGGATCAGTCCCATCAACAAGCCGATAACGCTCACAAGAGGAAACGAACGCGAGCCGAAATTCTGCAGGTGTTGTGCGAACTCCCCGAATTCGTAAGGAGGAAGAAGAGCCTCCTTGAAAAACCGGAGCGAGAAAGCCGTCAGATCATATACGCGTACAAAGAATCGCTTCATGGTGTACTAACAAAACAACAAGAGACACAGAGAAGAGTCCCTCTCTCATTTTCCCCGTGTCTCGTCGTCTCTCTGTTTGAATTCATTCCGCTGTTTCGGTATGACCTCTTCGACGAGAATTGGGCGGATCCCACCGACCGTCTAATCCCATTCAAGAACCTCCCGGATTCACCCATGATTTTAAACAATCGTCAGATAAATGTAAAGATGCACGTGGGAGGAGGGGTCTGCGACAAAAATATAAAACACATAGGCACATAGGGCACATTAACGAATAAATCTATGTTTTCTAATGTGCCTATGTGGTTAATCTATTGCTTTTTACAAATTTGTCGCACACCCTTTCCACACTGCCAGCTTGCAAGAGAAGTAATATCGTCTTAAATTTCACAGCGTTCTTTTAGACTTGGGGCTGTAGCTCAGTGGTAGAGCATCTGCCTTTTAAGCAGAGGGTCGTAGGTTCGATCCCTACCAGCCTCACATCAAGCAAAGAACATCCGGGGTGTGTAAGTATTGGGGAACATTGACATCCTTTCATCGGTGACTCAAATTTCAGTGGCTCCAACTGCAACGCCTTTCAAAGATGATTTTGGCAGCACGGACGGTTATAGATAATCCTCATTTCCTCTGACATCCGCCCGCTTGGAGTAACAGCGTGTTTTGGATCACTAACTTCCATGGAAGTATCTAAGGGAAGATTTGACCAATATCGCATGAGCGGACTTAGTAATTCTGTCTTTTGTGGCTCATCGTGGTTATGAGTCCGGTATCGTTTTTCGGACTATTGACTTCACGCTATTTCCGACTGTATATTCTTCAGTCCGGTGGTTATTGAACGGGCGGGATGCGAAAAAAA
>JAJYOS010000155.1 GCA_021796055.1 Bacteroidota bacterium | reverse complement strand
TGAACGGATACTGTCGTGACGTTCGGACAGCAGAATCTCAAGGACGGGACAGTTGTTCGCTTCAAGAATTCTGACTGAGGATTCTCCGTGCGTTTAACTCAACTGGCAATCAAGAGACCGGCGTTCATAACGATGGTATTCGTCGCGCTGGCCGTGCTGGGGATCTATTCGTACAACCAGATGGGCGTCGATCTCCTCCCGAGAATGGATTGGCCGATCGTTTCGGTTGTCACTGTTTATCCCGGTGCCGGCCCGCAGGAGGTTGAGAACGACGTATCGAAGCCGCTCGAGGACGGCCTCAGCTCCCTGAACAGCATCGATAACATCCGTTCATATTCGAGAGAAAACGTCTCGGTCGTCGTTGTCCAGTTTTCCTTCAGCACGGATGTGAATACTGCCGCGAACGACGTCCAGCGGAGCGTGGATATGGTACGCTCGAGACTTCCGAAGGATGCGGAGGCGCCGCGTGTTCAAAAAGCAGACTTGAACTCGTTTCCCATCGTCAGGATTTCCGCGCAGGGTGACATGGAACCCACGGCACTTTACCAGTTTATTAAGGACAACGTCAAGACGGCATTGGAGCACGTACCCGGCGTGGCAACTGTCGAGCTTGTCGGCGGCAAGCAACGCGAGATCAAGGTACAGGTGAAGAACGCCAGGTTACGCGCTTATAATGTATCTCTGATGCGGGTAGCTCAGGCCCTGGCGAGCGATAATATCGATTTTCCGGCAGGTACAGTGACCGGAGCAACCAGGGAGTATACCGTAAGGCTGTCCGGAAAATTTCAGAGCCTCGATCAATTGAGGGAAATGGTTATCGCCTCGACGCCCCAGGGTGTAGTTCACCTGGGCGATATAGCTGAGGTCCGGGATTCCTACAAGACTGAAGGCCAGACTTACAGCAGCATCGGCGGCGAACCGGCAATAGGAATGATCATACAGAAGACGTCCGATGCCAATTCCGTCAAAACCAGCGACGGCATCCAGAAGGAGCTTCAAATCCTCGAGAAGGCCTACGGCGGGAGCGGGCTCAAATTCACCGTAGCGCAGGACATCACCCAGTTTACACGTAATTCCATAAACGAGGTGCGACGTGACCTCGGACTGGCAATTCTAATGGTCGCGGTCACTCTGTTCCTCTTCCTGCATTCCCTTCGTAACTCTTTCATCGTGTTGCTTTCGATCCCCACGTCGCTCATAAGCACATTCGTCTTCATGTACGCCATGGGTTTCACGATCAATCTGGTCTCCACGATGGCTCTGGCGCTTGTCATCGGCATACTCGTCGATGATTCCATCGTTGTGCTTGAGAATATTCACAGGCACTTGGAGCTCGGTGAGGAAAAAAGGGAGGCGGCTATTAACGGCCGGAGCGAGATCGGTTTTGCTGCCGTAGCGATTACGCTCGTTGACGTTGTCGTATTCCTGCCCATAGCCATGGTGGGAGGATTAGTGGGAAAAATATTCCGCGAATTCGGCTTGACGATCGTAGTCTCCACGCTCATATCATTGTTCGTCTCATTCACGCTGACTCCGATGCTTGCCTCGAGATGGTCGAGCCTCAAGCTCTATTCGGATGAAAGCGCGGTCGGAAGATTTGTGAACTGGTTTGAAGGGCTGCAGAAGAGGCTCGACTCGGGCTACAGAAGAATTCTCGGATGGGCGTTGGCGAGGAAGAAGACTGTACTGGCAATGAGCGGTGCCGCGCTCTTTATAAGTCTGCTTCCTATCCCGCTTCATCTTATCGGCACCGAATTCCTGACTCAGCCGGACAGGGGAGAGTTCGCCCTCACAATCGAGATGCCGGTAGGTACCCCGCTCGACAGGACTGACCAGACCCTGACTCAAATTGAAAACCGTTTGAAAGCTGACCCCAGCATAGAAAGATACTTCAGCACCGTTGGCGTGTCCGAGCAGACATTCCAGAAATCTACCCAGCCGAATCTGGGGCAAATCCAGATCAAGCTTGTGTCACGCCAGCGGCGCACGCTGTCGACCGATGAGATTATGGCACACGTTAAGGGAATCGCGGACAGCTACCCGGGTGTCGTTTCCAGGACGAGCGTGATAGGGATGTGGGGCACCGCCAATTATTCACCGCTGGAGGTTGAAATCCAGTCCGAAAATCTTTCGGATGTCGTCGCGGCTTCACAGAAGATAGGCGACATCATGGCAAAGACCGAGGGAGTTACCGACATAAAAAGCACATGGCAGACTGCCAGGCCCGAGATCCAGATCGTCGTCGACAGGGAAAAAGCCGCGTCGTTCGGATTGACCCTCGGTGATGTCGCGGCAGTGTTGCAGACCGCGATACAAGGGGCGGTAGTCACTAAATACAACGACAGCGGCACTGATTACGACATAAGGCTGCAACTCGCCGAGGGGGACCGGGACGAAGCCTCGGAAATCCGCAATCTCACCCTGATGACGAGGAGCGGGCGACAGGTCTATCTCGGGCAAATAGCAGATGTCGTCGGTGGAAACGGCCCGGTCGAAATAGACAGAAAAGACCGGGAACGGCTCGTGACAATTCTCGGAAATCTCACCGGGTCGAGGAGCCTCGGCGACGTTACACGCGATATTCAGTCCGGGATCGCAGCTCTTGATCTCCCTTCGAGCATCAAGGTGTTCTTCGGAGGCGACACTGAGAATATGTCCGACATGTTCAGGGACATGGTGCTCGCACTGGCTATGGCCATACTGTTCGTGTACATGATTATGGTATCTCTCTTTGAGTCGTATGCCCACCCCTTCACGATAATGTTCTCGCTTCCCGTCGCCCTGGTGGGAGGCATGCTGGCGCTGTTCCTGACGGGGCAAACTCTGAACACGTTCTCAATGATCGGAGTAATAATGTCAATGGGTCTTGTGACAAAAAACGCGATTCTTCTCGTCGACTACACCAACACATTGCGGGGGCGCGGGTATGAAATGATCGATGCGATACTGGAAGCCGGACCGACAAGATTGCGCCCGATTGTCATGACGACGGCAACTATGGTGTTCGGGATGCTTCCTCTGGCGCTGGGACTCGGCGCGGGGAGCGAAATTCGTCAGAGCATGGCAATCGTCGTAATCGGTGCTCTGATAAGCTCGAGTCTTCTTACGCTGATCCTTGTGCCTGTTATGTACACATACGTCGATGGTTTTAAGTTGAGGTTTCCCGCCTTGTTCAGACGACTCGGGTGGATAGCGGTGTTGAAAGGCAGGACTCGCCCCATCTCTTCGAGCCCTCAGCCTGGTCAGGAGAAATAGCTAATATGCCGCACGAGACGCACCACAAGCACGGCGTGCCTGTCACACGTCAGAGTCGATCGGAAAATTCAGTAATCAGGAACACCAACCCCTTGACGGGAAAAATTATCCGTAGATATTCTGTTCGTCGTATTCCTGTAGGAAGTGACTCTTCCCGGATTTCCCCGGTTTGCCGCTCAAAAATGCAAACATGACTACTAGCGCCGCGACGGGGAGGAAGAGTAACCCAATTACCTTAAATAGTCTGCTCATGATTCTCGTCGAGTTTCTACTTTGAATTTGACATCAAATGAACCGTGAGAGCCAGAATTGACGGCACTCGTAACACTAAACATATAATTAGGTTTTCGGTTCCCATTCACGGAGAAATTTATTACGATTTAGTCCCCAAATCAAGATAAAGCCGCATGTCTTCGCTTGTTTTTGGCGTCTTTGTGCAGAAACGCACACCTCGACAAATATCACCCGATCCATCTATGCACGCCAAATCTCTGTCAATCTCGTTGCATTTTTGCAGTCCTGACGGTATTTTTCTAAGAAACGATTGGCGGCATGATGAGCGAAAACTTTCAGAAGACGAACGAAGAACAGAATCAAAGACAGTTCAGGGACAGGCCTCCGAAAAGGATAGATATTTCCGTCGTAGTTCCGCTCTATAACGAGGAGCAATCGCTGATGCCCCTTTCTCTTGGCATTCGAGATGCCCTTGACAGGATGAACGTGACCTACGAGGTAATATTTGTGGATGACGGTTCCACTGATAATTCCGTCAGGGTATTGAGGGAGATCCACCGGAAAAACCGGAGATATAAGTTTATCAGCTTCAGGAGAAACTACGGCAAGTCTGCCGCCCTGTCGGTCGGGTTCCAGCATGCCGTCGGAAGAATAATCGTCACAATGGACGGCGATCTCCAGGACGACCCGAATGAAATCCCGCGTCTCGTGGAGAAGTTGGAAGCGGGATATGATCTCGTGAACGGATGGAAAAAGAAACGGCACGACCCGATTTCCAAGACGATACCTTCGAAGCTTTTCAATTACACGACTTCAGTCATGACCGGTATAAAACTCCGCGACTTCAACTCGGGACTCAAGGCGTACAGGCGCGAAGTCATTCAGGACATAAAGGTTTATGGCGAGATGCACCGGTTTCTCCCGGTGCTCGCGCATTGGGCGGGCTACAAGGTCGCCGAGATTCCGGTTGTCCACCATCCCAGGAAATACGGAAAGACGAAGTTCGGAATGAACCGGTTCTGGCATGGTTTCCTTGATCTTCTCACAGTCATCTTTACGACGCGCTACAGCAAACGTCCTCTCCACTTCTTCGGCGTTTTGGGTATGATGACTTTCCTCCTCGGTTTCGGTATTGATCTGGAGCTGACGATAGAATGGGCCATGGGAAGGACCGCGATCAGCAACCGGCCGCTTTTCACAGTGGGAGTCCTTCTGATCATAGTAGGCGTCCAATTTGTGTCGATCGGCCTGCTGGGGGAGATGATTACCCGGACGACCGCGAAAGAAGAATACGTAATTAAAGAGAAAGTATTCAACTGATATGATATCCGAAGATAAAAAAACATTGGTCAAAAGCGATTGCAGGCACTACCTTGGATATATACCATGCAAACCTCACAAGCTTCACGGGGTCCATTGCGCCGACTGCTCCTTCTATGAGCAGGTAAAAGAAAGATTCCTGATAATAAAACTGGGTGCCCTCGGTGACGTCATCCGTACAACTCCTCTACTCAGAAAAATAAAAGCGCTTCATCCGCAGGCTGAAATATGGTGGCTCACCCTGACACCGGACTTTCTTCCCGAGGAGGTGGACCGCAAATTGAAATTCGGACTTCCTGCCATCCTGCAGATAGAAGAGACGGAATTCGATTATCTTTTCAGCCTTGATAAGGATTACGAAGCGGCCGCTCTCGCCAATCGCGTGAAGGCGCGGGTTAAGCGCGGGTTCCTGATGAAAGAAGGCAAAACCGTCCCCGCCGACGAGCTGGCGTACAAGAAGTTCCTCACAGGTGTCTTCGACGACGTGAACAAGGCCAATACAAAGAGCTACCTGGAGGAAGTATTCGAGATCTGCGGATTCACTTTCAGCGGTGAGAAATACATCCTTTCTAATTTTGAGTCCGATGGCTACACATGGAATATGGACTCACCCCGACAAGTGATCGGCTTGAACACGGGGTGTGGTGGAAGATGGACCAGTCGTCTCTGGGCTGAAGAAAGATGGGCTGAGGTCGCGGAGGCACTCATTTCAAAAGGACATAAAGTCGTTCTTCTCGGCGGTGAGCAGGAAGACGAGAGGAACAGGAGAATCGCGGCCAGGAGCGGCGCCGAGTATCCGGGATTCTTCCCATTGAGAGAGTTCATAAACCTCGTGGATCAGGTTGACCTCGTGGTAACAGGGGTTACGATGGGGATGCACATCGCCATTGGGCTGAACAAGAAGATTGTCCTGATAAATAACATCTTCAACAAGAACGAGTTTGAACTGTACGGTCTCGGAAAGATTGTCGAGCCCGACAAGGAGTGCACGTGTTTCTTCATGCCGAAATGTGTGAACAAGGATTATTTCTGCCTCGAGCATCTGCCTTCCGGGAAGGTCCTTGACGCGGTAATGGAGGTCATGGAGCATCCGGCTGTGTCAGTCTCCGCTAAATGAGGATAGCGATCGTAAGCACGGCTTTTCCGCTCCGGGGTGGAATAGCCCATTATGTCTCTTTACTCCGCGATCACCTCTCAATACGCCGCCACCAAGTATCGATAATAACGTTCAAACGGCAATACCCAAAATTCCTCTTCCCGGGGAAATCCCAGGAGGAAAAAGGTGAAGCCGGAGGGGAACAGCCGAACCCCCAGGTCATCGACACCCTCAATCCGATCACGTGGTTCAAAGCGGGAAGACTGGCAGCCAGGCAGAATCCGGATCTCCTGATATTCAAGTACTGGATGCCTTTCTTTGCGCCTGCCTTCGGCACGATCGCGAGAGTCGCTAAAAGAAAGTCGCACTGCAAGGTGCTTTATATTTGTGACAACGTCCTCCCGCACGAAAGAACTCCGGTCGACACCATGCTCACGACCTGGCTGCTTAAAACCGGCGACTACTTCATAGTGCAATCAAAATCCGTAGAGAAAGATCTCCTTTCGGTCATCAAATCGCCGTCGTACAGACTTGTACCGCATCCTGTCTACGAGATATTCGGAAGGGAAATGGCGAAAGGGGAAGCACGGAGAAAACTCGACATCGGTCGGGACGAAAAAATCGTGCTGTTCTTTGGTTATATCAGAAAATACAAGGGTTTGCATGTCCTTCTCGATGCGGTGAAAGAAGCGCTCGCTTCCGTTAAATTTACACTCCTTGTTGCGGGTGAGTTCTATGATAATGAAAAGAGTTACCGAGACCAGATCGATCAACTTGGGATTGGGCGGAGTGTTAGAGTCTTCTCCGATTATATCCCGAATGAGGATGTCGCCGCATACTTCTCGACCTCAGACGTGGTTGTCCTTCCATACATAGATGCGACTCAAAGCGGCATCGCGCAGATCGCGTACAATTTCAATAAGCCGGTGATTACCACGGATGTGGGCGGTCTGGCTGAGATTGTTGTCGATGGAAAGACGGGGCTTGTCGTGCCCCCGAACTCGCCTGGTGATCTTGCCGCGGCCATTGTCAGGTTCTTTCGTCAGAATCTTGCCGACACGTTTGCATCCGGTGTGGCGGAGGAGAAGAAACTGTACTCGTGGGACAACTTGGTGGGCGCCATAGAGCAATTGATGGAACATTCCAGTAATCCTCATGACTCTTGAAAGGAATAGGGAGCTCGTAACATGGTAATTAATGGGCGACCGCCGGCGCTGGGAAAGCCGGCAGATTATGGCCAGGAAATTCTCAAACGCCGATACCGTCTTACGACTTCCCGGTTGAAATTGAAAGATGCGCTGTTGGTGGACTTTGGATGCGGGAATGGTGCTCAAACCGCGGAGTTTCTAAACACAGGCAGTAAGATCATTGCCGTGGATGTGAATCACCAACAGCAAGAGCTCTTCGTGGAATATTTGTTGAGTCAACGATTGCAGTCGCACTTGCTTGTGGCCCAATATGACGGCGGCAGTTTGCCTATTAAATCGGATTCGGTGGATTTTGTATCGAGCTACGACGTCCTTGAACATGTTGTCAGCGAATCGCAGGCATTACAGGAGATGCACCGTGTTCTCAAACCAGGAGCTGAGCTTGTAATGACAGTTCCCAACAAGGGGTGGATTTTTGAGACGCACGGTGCGAGATTACCCTTTCTTCCCTGGAATCGCGTCCCGTTTTTTTCCTGGCTTCCGCGTGGACTCCACGATCGATTCGCAAATGCGAGGATTTACAAAAAGCGCGACATTATTAGACTCCTCAGTGAAAATTCATTCCGGGTATTGGAGGTTTCGTATGTCACTGCACCCATGGATGTCGTTAAGAATCAAAAACTGAAAAAGTTCTTAAGGTCTTCAATATTTCGCAACGATACCACGAAGTTGACTTTTCTGGCAACAGCGATTTTTGTTCATTGCAGAAAGGCGTGATCTGGTTGCATGCAGGGGAGATGGCTCCTATTCCAATATGGTGTCGGTAGCTATTCCGCATTAGTGTACTTAACACCCGCCTGTCGTGCGGCGCAAGAAGCCGGGATGTGCCGGCCCCCATGCGATTCTCGATACTATCGTTGTAGCGGGTTAGCTCTCACTTTGTGATCGATGGCTGTCCGGAGTGTTTTCTTTGTTTCCTTGAGTATCCCGTATATCCGGCGACTCCAATTAACCCCACAAGAAGAATGATATTTGTGCCCAGACTGACATCCCTCGCGGCGTAATATGTGCTCGGGTGGAATTCCATTCTGATAATGTGGTCCCCCTTGGGAACATACAGTCCTCTGAGGAAGTAGTCGCTTTGGTAAATCTCTGCCGGCTTATCGTCAATGAAAGCCTCCCAACCTTTCGGGTAGTAAACTTCGCTCAGCACGAGGAAATTGTTCCCGGTGGCATGTACATGGAGATCCATGGACTGCAATTTGTAGTCGGTGAATTTGACGCTTGCGCCGCTATCGGGGGCATCAATTTGAAGATGAGGATCCGTTCCGAAATACACCGTCTTCGCGGGATCAAATGAACCGTTCCGCAGTGATTCGAGTATAGTTAAATCAGGGGCGACTTTGTAGTTGTCGACAAAGAACGCGCGCGGCAAGGTATTATTATTACGCAACACCAATTGTGAGCCGCGAAACACGACCTGTCCCAGAAGACTGTCCGGCTGGTTGGAAACAATATACCTGACTCCAAGAAGCCGCAGTATGTTCGGGTTTGTTATTCCCGCGACGTCCATCATGTTTTGATAGTTTCTGAGTTTAGCGGCAGAGTAACCGTACGCGTTTTGAAGGGAGTAATAAGACAATGTATTGGACGTCATGGGTTCCAGGTTCTGCAGCTGGAGCACACGGTAAAGGGTTGAGTCCTGCTGAATGAATGAGACATAATCGGGTTTCGTGAACTCCTCCGTCAAGCTGGCTTTACTGCCATATTGCATGGGTTTCGCGTCGACGCGCCACATATCAAAGAGTAGTATGAGAAGCAACGCGCCGTACGCCGGCACGGTCCTCAGCTTGCCCGCGACGTAGAAGTAGATTATGCCGCAGGTGGCCGCCGATATCAGGAAGAAGAGGTAGAGATCGGCCATCATGTTGTCAAAGAGCACCGGGTATGCCTGCGTTGAGATCTTATGACTGGCGTCGAGCAGGCCGTAGTAGTAATCCTTGATGGCGCCATTGAACACGAGGCTCAACAGGAGAAGGCCGACGAAGATCCCTCCCCAGATCATCGCCTTCTTCGTGAACGCTTTCTCACCCGAGTCTCTTGCCGATCTTATGGAGTCGATCCCGAATGCCGCGAGTATGGGGACGAATATTTGTACCAGCACAAGTATCATGCTCGGGGAGCGAAACCGGTTGAAATAGGGGAAATAGCTGAACATCGGGTTGAACACCAACGGTAATGTTCTTCCGAAGGAAATGAGCAGAGCCAGAATTGCCACGACAAGTGAGACCTGGACAAACCTGTTCTTCCTGTTTTTCATGAATCCAATCGCCGCAAGAATTATCGTGATCACTCCCATGTATTCAGGCGCGTCGGTAAAAGGCATTTGCCCGAAATACGTGTTTACCCTCACGGGTTGGTTATTGGAAAGGGGTCCGTTGTAGACGTAGTCGCCGAATCCGTAAAATGAGGGGACAAAGAACGTCGTCAATTCTTCGGGGCTGAAGGACCAGTTAGTGGCGTAATCATATCCGAGTCCGGCGCCGCCCTGAGTATCTGAGGTCGGGCTCTGGACGATCGGTTGGGACCCGCGGATCGAATACTTGCTGTATTCGAGTATGGACAGGTATTTATCCGAGGACATCGCGAATGCGACAGCACCTGCAGCGAGGAGCAGCAGGCTATTCTTGACGTAGTGGGACACATTTTCTTTCTTGAGCAGAGACACCACGATGTTGTAAAGGAGATATATGGCCAGGGCGAACAGAGTATAGAATATCATCTGGATATGAGAACCTTCGAACATGAGGTGGATCGCGAGGATCAGGGCAATGAAATATGACCATCTGAATTTCTTCGAAAGCTCGAGAAGAAATAGAAAAATGTACGGGAAGAAAGAAATGGTAATTATTTTCGTCCCGTGTCCCACCATGATCCAGATGATTATGTTCATGGTGAATACCGTGGCAACTGCGGCGAAGAAGCCCGCGAACTTGCTCAGTCCCAATCGTCTCAACAGGAGAAATATCCCCACCCCG
>JAJYOS010000154.1 GCA_021796055.1 Bacteroidota bacterium | reverse complement strand
CACCGTTGGCGTTCTGGTCCTGGTGCATGAGTTCGGCCATTTCATAGCGGCCAAATTGTCAGGGATGAAGGTTGACACGTTTTCGATCGGTTTTCCGCCGCGGGCGTTCGGCAAGAAGATCGGCGACACCGACTATTGCGTTTCATGGATCCCGATCGGGGGCTATGTTAAGATCGCTGGAATGATCGACGAAAGTTTCGATACCGATTTCGTGAACAAACCTCCGCAGCCGAATGAGTTCCGCTCCAGGCCGATGTACCAGCGAATGATCGTTGTCTCCGCCGGAGTAATAATGAATTTCCTCCTTACTTTCCTGATCTTCTACGGCATAAATCTCGCCAACGGCAAGATGTTTCAGGCGACCACGACGGTTGGATTGGTGCGCGCGAATACCGCCGCGCAGAAACTCGGCTTCGAGAGCGGAGACAGTCTCATCTCCATCAACGGGAAGGGAGTCAAGAACTGGGAAAACGTTCTGACCGACCTCTACCTCGATAACGTTGCCAATCCTCTATCAGTAAAAGTCGATCGCGGTGGGAAGATTTCGGACATCACCGTTCCTAAAGGAGCGGTGCGGCCCGATAAAGACTTCGGCCTTTACCCGAATCATATGCGTGTTCAGATCGACGCTGTTGAACCTGGATTGCCAGCCTCAAAAGTTGGAATCGAGCCGGGTGATTATGTCCTGTCAGTTGATGGGGTCAGCGTCGCGGCCGACACGCAGCTCGTGGAAATGGTAAAGTCCAGCAAGGGCAAGCCGATTCAATTAGGAATCGAACGGGGAAATAAAGTAAGTACCATTTCGGTGGTGCCCAATTCGGATGGAAAGATCGGTGTTGGGATTGTTATGGCCTACACCGGCCCGATTGAAAGATTCAGGTACAACGTTATTTCTGCCATACCGGCGGGTTTTGATCAAACAGTCGGTGCCACCGGACTACTGCTGAAATCCATCTATCAGATGATAGCGGGGAAAGTGTCTTTCACGAAATCA
The DNA here is from genome assembly GCA_021796055.1 of Bacteroidota bacterium. The sequence goes on along the minus strand of JAJYOS010000154.1, from coordinate 9,110 downwards.
ATCGGTGGTCCAATCAAGATTGCTCAGCTCGCTACTCAGAGTGCCGAGATGGGGCTTGTCAGTTTCCTCGGATTCATGGCACTTCTCAGCATAAGTCTGGCCGTGCTGAACATACTTCCTTTCCCAGCACTTGACGGCGGTCATCTCGCGTTTCTTGTGTACGAGTCAATATTCAGAAAGGAAGTACCGACAAAGGTGAAGCTTGTTGCTCAGCAGGTCGGCTTCGCGGTGCTTCTCTTATTCATGGCCTTTGTAATATACAACGATATAGTGCATTTCTGAGATCGTTTAAGGCCATTCGATGAATCGGATGGCTTTTATTTTGCAACTCGCCTGATGCCTTATACCTAGGAGAGGGGGCTGGCTCCGGCTTGTTCTGAAGATCGCGTCCAAGATAATTGTCAAACTGTGAGTCTTTGCCGAATAGGACACTCTTCGGCGAGAAGGGAGGAGCTTATGAGACGTTTTGACATTACCGTTTTGTCCATCAGTCTGCTTTTGCTTTCAGCCTCTGCGAAGGCGCAGACTTCCAACAGCCTCGTTAATATCACCCTCACTGTTCCCCAGACAAATCAGATTTATGTGGCAGATTTGGATATGCAGCATATACAGAGCTCAGGAGTCCTTTTCTCGGCCACAATACAGTCACTCGCGTCAAGTCCGATTCAAGTTAAGCTTAGAATGACGGTCAATGTGACGCTCACCGATGGAACATCCTATCCGGACATCGCCGACGCGACCACGAACCCATTCACGCTCCAACCGGGACAAGTAAGAGTCATAACAAATGTCGATTTGTCCGGCAGCAATCCGGCAATCAGCGTAGAGAGTTCTCATTTCAATTCCGACCAGGTAGACAAGCTCAAGAGCGTCGCCCTGGCTACGGGAAAGGCGCCGGCTGGAGTTTATCAATTTGTGCTGCAATGTCTTGACCAGAACAGCATGCCTGTCTCTGAAGAGGCTCAGGGGAGCATCATCGTGACGAACCCAAGCAGGATAGAGCTCGCGCTCCCTATGGACCAGGGAAATGTTTCGACGCTTTTTCCTCATTTCCAATGGATGGCGAATGTCGATACCGTAGTGCTCTCGGTGTACGAGAAGCTACCGAGCCAGGTGAGCCCCGAGGATGTCGTCTCAGGAGTTCCTTACTTGAGAGTAACAGTGCCAAACTCGACTTCCCCGGCTCCAGGGTCCTTCAATTATCCACCATCCGGTCCGGGGGTTAGGCCATTGCAGAATGGGAGAACTTACTATTGGTACGTTCAGGTACCGGGCTCTGTGTCGCGCGGAAGCGGGCTGAGAAGCGACATTTGGAGTTTTACTATCGGGAGTATGGGCTCTGCTGCGGAAAGCGGGACACAAAGCGGCAACATAAACAGCGAGGCCACCGCAGCGTTAAAGAGCTTCCTTTCGGGTACACCATACAGCTACCTTGCGTCACGGATCAGTATGCTTACCGGCCAGGCAACGTACGACGGCAACGAAATTTCGACCGATGAGCTGATTGATATCCTGAAGAATATGGATAGGTCCAAAGTCACAAGTGTAATTGTTCACTAGGGAGGCGGCAATGAAAAAGAGGAACGCTGTGATAATTTTCGCGCTGTTCGTGTTTGCCGCGACCCTTGCGTTTAAAGAAGCGGCGACGAGCAACGTAGCACTCTTCTGGATTATCAAAAACAAAGTTGAGAAGAGTCCTACTTCAAAGGTGTGGAAAAACGCCAAGAAGGGAGAGCTAATTTACGGAGGTGACTACGTCAGGACACTTCCCAAATCTTTCGCTCTGATTAAATTCAACGATTCCAGCACCCTTCGCCTCGGGCCCGAATCAGAAGTGCAAGTGAATGGCTTGGACAATCCGTCGAACATGTACGTCAACAACGGCGACGTCGGATTCTCTATGGCCAAAAGGAAGGACAAGCCTTTTGAGTTCACCACGCCTACGAGTGTCGCGTCGATTCGGGGCACACAGGGCATCCTGGTGGTCGGGCTTAATAATTCCGATTTCCTTACGATTGTTGAGGGGCTCGTCAGGTTCGTGAACAACTTCTCGCACGATTCGGTAAACGTCGGCGCCGGTGAGACCGGGGTCTCCTCGTCAAACGGCAGTATCTCAATTCATAAGTCAACTCAAGCCGATCTGGAGAGGCTGGCGCAATTGAACGACCAGTTCGGCAGGAAACATGAACTAAAGATCCAATACCGTGACAGCAACGGACAAATGCGTGAGATCATAATCAATACTCAGCAATAAGCGGTCACGGTTCAAACTACAGAGCAGTGTTGGTCGGAGGCATTGTGAGCAAATCTAACAAGATTATTGCGGGGGGCAGAACTGCGCTCACGCTGTTGTGGCTATCCTTTCTATTCCTCGGGCGAACTGCCTTCGCGCAGCAGGGGCTCGTGATGAACCTTACAGCTACATCCGGAGCGGTGGAGAACAGCCCTGTTGTAGTCAAGGCGGAAGTTAAGAGCCTGACGAACATCTCTCAGGCGCTTCTTTTCTACCGGAACGACCTGTCCACCGACTTTCAGCAAACCGAAATGAGTTTCCAGGAATCCTCGATGACTCTTTCTGGGACAGTGCCTTCGTCGTATGTCGTCAGTCCGTATATCGAAGTCTATGTCAGGCTAATAATGAGGGATGGAACTACAGAGACTTATCCTAGCGAGAGCCCCACGGAAAATCCAGTTCGCATAAGCGTCGGTAGGTCCGAATCCGAGAAGGATATCCTGATAATAAGTCCTGATCGAGACCAGCGATTGACCGTCGACAATCTAATGATAGCGGCCTCCATGCTCTTCGCGCCTAAGTCCGTCGACAGGAAAAAAACGCGACTCTACTTTGATGGTTTGGATGTTACCGGAGACGCTGTTGTGAGCGGACAGGTTATCGTCTATTCGCCGTCAAAGTTCCCAATGCCGATCACCGGTGGGATTCACACAGCCAAAGTCGTGCTGTACGATTCAAGCGGCTCGCGGGCCGCGAGTCTGGAATGGAGTTTCTATATCATCGCGCCGGGCGAAAAGCAAGGCTCCGGCTTCTCTTACCAGGGGTCAGGGAAGATCGAACTGAGGAACGAGACGATCAGCGGAGTCTCGACGTGGTACAACAGGGGAGATCTGAATCTTAACGGCACGGCGCTCGGCATGAACATGGGCGCAAATGTGCACGTCACCTCCGAGGAGAAGTCCTACCGGCAGCCGCAGGATAGGTTTGGCATTTACGCTTCCACTTCATGGCTCAGCCTGAGATTGGGAGACAGTTATCCTGCGTTCAGTCCGCTCATCATGAACGGACTCCGAGTCCGCGGGGTATCCGGGATGTTGTCTCTCGGATTTTTCAACCTGCAAGCGGCCTACGGTCAGACCGTCAGAGGCATCAACGGACAATATCTTGACACCGTCGTCGTGGCTCCGGGCTCAGGGCTTCAGCTTACGGGCGCGAACTACATCAGGCTGGATGATTCTACTTTCATCGGCGTGAACTACGGCACATATTCAAGAAATCTTCTCGCCGTCCGCCCCTCTTTCAACTTCGGAAGCCATGCGAGTGTCGGTTTCACTTTTCTCAAATCGTCGGATGTCCTTAGCTCTGTAAACTTTGGGAGTGATCCTAACCAGAATGTTGTCCTCGGAAGCGATTTCTCTATGAATTTCGACAACAGGAGAATAAACTTCCTGGCCGAGGGGGCGATGAGCATGCTTAATCAGAACACAGCGGTCGGCAGCAGGTCCGCGGCGTTCATAGATTCAGTATCTCAGTCTAATACCGGCACGCAGATCAACAACATCGTTCCGCTAACGACTTTGTCCCAGCTCATCACGATAAACGAGTACCTAGTGCCGCTCGACCCGACCAAGCTTTCGTCTCTCGCCTGGGACGTGGGCCTCAGCCTCAATTACTTCAACACATTCGCGAAGGTCGGATATGTCTACCGGGGACCCGATTACGCTTCTTTCGGGCAGCCATTCATAAGAACCGATATTCGGGGACTCGATTTCTTTCTGCGGCCGCGCCTGTTCAGCAACCAGGTGCTTCTCTCCATTTCATATGAGAACCTTTTCGATAACCTGCAGCATCAGAAAGTTGCCACGACGAATTTCGTTAACTCGAACGTGGCGGTTTCGTATTTCCCGATAGCGTCGCTGCCGGGTTTGACTTTAGGTTACTCATCCTATTACAATATAAATTCGCTTTCTCCCGATTCCGCTTACGCGATCGATAACCTGACATACAGGTACTATATCGAGTCGAACTATTCGTTCAAATACCTGGGTCAGCAGAATCTCGCCGTGAGCTTTGGTATAAGCAAGCGGAAAGACAAGGTCCTTCTCGGAATAAACATGGTCAACTCCAATGTGTCGTTCATGTTGAATTCCAGTTTCGGCAGCGTGCCTCTGAGGACGACAATCGGTTTCAACTTGAACGGCAACCGCACCGCCATGAAAGACACCACGGCTTTGGTGCTTTACGAGCAGATACAGACTTTCAATTACACATTCATCACGCTCGGCGCTTCATACGGATTTTTCAAAGATAGATTGAATGTCGGCGCCAATTACACACCCACGTTTGGCGCGTTTACGAGGAACGGTTACGGCTTCACGGCTAGTTACCTCGTGGCACAGGCACAGTCAATCAATCTCAACGTGAGTTATTTTGCCGCCACAGGCTCGGACGATCTTATAGGTTCTCTCGTGTACGCCGTGGATTTTTGATGGGCTCGGGTATTACATTTCACCAATGAAAACAGTCGGCGGCACAATTTCGAGAACGCGAAAGCTACTGCTGCCGCTCTTGATAGCCGTGCTCTCTTCGGGCGTCGCTTTCATGCTGTCCCGTGATATTCCATTCGATGTACCCTTTCTGAAGACTGCCCAGCTAAGGACGTTGGACCAGCGATTCGAGGCGAGAGGGCCTGTCAACATCCATGACACTTCCAAAGTGGTGATTGTAGCGCTGGACGATCAATCGTTCCAGGCCCTACCAGACGAAATAGTTTTCCCGCGGAGTTATTATGCGATGGCGATAAAGAACCTTTACGCCGCCGGAGCGAAGGTTGTGTGTGTCGACGTCGTGTTCGACGGCCGCTCTCCGATAAAAGGTGACGACAGCGCTCTTGCCGCCGTCTTGAAAAAATACCCGTCAACCGTTCTTGCCGTTAGAAATACTATCTCAGTTTCGGGAAGGGTCACGGTGCTCAAGAGCCGCGACTATTTCCACAACATATTCTTAAGAAATGACAGCTCGATGGGTACCGTGTTGCTGCCGAACGATCCGGACGGCGTTTATCGTAGATATATGCCGTATGTCGATTTCCGCACGGGAGCAGATACTTACACGCCGGTCCCTTCATTCGGATTTGAGGCCGTATCAAGGTATTGGGGACTTGGGAATAAGGTGGCTTCGGACGGTCCGGGGTACTTCAGATTGGGAGGAATGAGAATACCGAAGTACAGCCGTTCTTCGATGCTGATCAACTATCCCGGTCCGGCAGGAAGCTTTCCGACCTATGACCTCTGGCAGGTACTCGACGACTCCTCATTCCAGACTCGCGACGAGAAGGACTTCGGACTTCAAATAAACGCCTACTACCCATTGAAGAGCAGCGGAGTTTTTAAGAATAAGATCGTGCTCATCGGCGCGGAATATCCGGAATCGGGTGATCTGAAGCCGATACCTTTCCTAAAGAACAAATCAGAAGAGCAGAGCAACATGGCCTACGGGGTTGAGATACACGCCGCCGCCATTCAGACCCTTTTAGACGGAGATTTCTATTACAACTCCGCCGCATGGGTGGATTTCCTTGAAATGTTTGTCGGAGCCTTCCTGATAGCCATGACTTCGTTCCTTTTCAAGTCTGCCAAACATTCGAGGATGTTCCTGGTAATCTTTATTCCGCTTCTTGTAACTGCGGGAGTTGTGGCTGCATCTCTTGAAGCCGCGTTTGCGCTCTTCATAAAAGACAGGATAATCCTTAAGATCATATATCCTATCCTCGCCTACTCGTTCAGCTATGTCTCCGTTGTCGTCTATCAATTTGTGTCCGAACGCAGGGCCAAGGCGGCAATCAAGTCACTCTTCAGCAGGTATGTCGATCCTTCTGTCGTGAACCAATTAGTAGGTAACCCGGCTCTCGTGAGGCTCGGCGGAGAACGCAAAGAGCTTACAGTCCTTTTTTCCGATATTGCCAGCTTCACCTCGGTAAGTGAAAAACTGTCGCCTGATGATCTAGTCGCTCACTTGAACGATTACCTTTCGTCGATGACGGAAGTTGTCTTCCAGAACTCCGGGACCCTGGACAAGTACATCGGCGACGCGATAATCGCTTTCTGGGGGGCGCCTCTGGATGTCAAAGACCATGCTTACCGCGCGTGTCAGACGGCGATCGAGATGACAAGGCGGCTGGACACTCTCCACGAAAAATGGAAAAGCGAAGGGAAGCCGCTTCTGAACTTCAGGATCGGAATAAACTCGGGCGAGATGGTGGTTGGAAATGTTGGCGGCAGGGATAGGTTCGATTACACGGTCATAGGCGACAACGTTAACCTTGCTTCTCGTCTTGAGTCGGCGAACAAAATGTATCGTACCAGGTTGATGTTGAGCGAGTATGCTTACGAGCTGGTGAAAGATAGGGTGTTTGTCCGCGAACTCGATTTGATAATCGTGAAAGGGAAGACCAGGCCGGTGAAGATATACGAGCTGATATCGGACAGGATTGACAATGTAACCGAAGAGAAGAAGAAGCTCGTCGAGATTTATTGCGCGGGGTTGGCGGCGTATCGTGGCCGTCATTGGAAGGCGGCAAAGAGCCTGTTCGAGAAAGTCCTCTCGATGGATTCGGCGGACTATCCTTCGGAGATGTATCTCGAGAGGTGCATGCTTTACGAGATAGAACCTCCCCCTGATGAATGGAACGGCGTTTTCATAATGCAGACAAAATAACGGACAACCTTAAACGATCTTGATAAGTTTAGCATCCGTGGTCAAATTGCCTTTCACTTCACGTGGGTTTAAATTGACATCATGAGCAAATCAAAAGAGAAAAATCAAAGAGTTTCCAAACCTGATCGCGGCGTTTCTCCGGAGCAGGTCGGCGACGACGTCAACTTCGACAGGGCACTTCGCCCGAGATTCCTCAACGAATTTGTCGGACAGAAAAAGATCGTTGACAAGCTCGACGTCTTTATCAAGGCTGCTAGGAAACGGCGAGAACCGCTGGACCATGTGCTACTCATGGGCCCGCCAGGACTTGGCAAGACTACGCTTGCCAACATAATCGCGAATGAGCTCGAATGCGAAATAATCTCCACAACCGGGCCATCGCTAGAGAAGGCCGGCGATTTGGCAGGCATACTCACCTCCATCACAGGTAAGGTGGTTGTGTTCATAGATGAGGTGCACAGAATGCCTGCGTCGGTGGAAGAGATGCTGTATGGCGCAATGGAAGACTACAAGCTTTCCATCGTTGTTGATCGCGGTCCCGGCGCGAGGAATGTCCAATTGAACGTGAGCCCGTTCACGCTTGTCGCGGCTACCACGCGGGCCGGTCTTCTTAGCAATCCTTTCAGGTCTCGATTTGGGATTATTGAAAGGCTGGAATATTACGACGAAGAATACCTCGAGAAAATCGTTAAGAGATCCGCATCCCTGCTGAAAGCGCGTATCGACGGCGATGCTGCCATCGAGATAGCGATGAGAAGCAGGGGCACGCCTCGCATAGCGAACAGGCTCCTCCGGCGTACCAGGGACTACGCCGACGTGAATGCCAAGAGCTCCATCGACATTGAAATTGCGAAGCACGCGTTGGACCAGCTCGAAGTAGACAAAACCGGTCTCGATGAGATGGACCGGAAAATACTCGCCACAATAGTCGATTATTACAAGGGCGGACCCGTCGGCGTAAACTCGATTGCCGCTGTGGTAAGCGAAGATGCGGGTACAATTGAAGAGGTCTATGAACCGTTCCTTCTTCAGAAGGGTTACTTGCGGAGAACGATGAGGGGGCGAGAAGCCACTGAAAAAGCCTACGAATTCCTCGGGAAACAAAAGCGAAACGTTCCCACCCGACAGGAGGAGTTGTACGCAGACGACCCGGCGAAAAAGCCGGATGCCTGATCCGATTTCTAATTCCAAAATTAAATTGATGTCTCATCGGCCTTCTCAAAAAGCGGTGATCGGCCATCCAACTATCAATGAATACGAGCCGCTCCCTCTAGACTTCTACCGGCATGATACTTTCGCGCTGGTTCCGAAGGTACTCGGCAAAATCCTGGTGCGAAAAATCGGTAGCAAGTATCTGGCGGGGAGGATAGTCGAAGTCGAAGCTTATGTCGGTAGCGATCCGGCCAGCCATGCCGCGAACGGGATGACGGAAAGAAACAGAGTCATGTTCGAAGCCGGTGGGATGGCGTACGTCTACTTCACTTACGGCATGCATTTCTGTTTCAACATCGTCACTGAAAGAGAAGGCTTCCCGGCGGCGCTTCTTGTCCGCGCGCTAGAACCTCTATCAGGGATTGAGGAGATGAAAAAGCGCAGGGAAAAGGATGCCATGACGGAGCTGACTAACGGTCCCGCGAAGCTTTGTCAGGCAATGGGAATCGACCGTTCGTGCAATGGACTTAAACTCGACGGGAAAAGTCTCTTCATCGCGGATGACGGGTTCGTGGTAGGGCATGCCGACGTAATATCATCCACGAGGATCGGGATAAGGGTCGGGACGGAATCAGAGTGGAGATACTACCTGCGAGGAAATGGGTTCGTCAGCAGGCGTCAGCCGAGGAAGTAGAGGTTGATATGTGGCAGGAACACGACGTAGAGCGCCCACATGCTTAGCCCGAACGCTATAGGGACGGCGATATTGTCGTCCACGATCTTGTATGACAACGCCTCCGCCGCCGCGGCGACGACCGCCGCCGCGCCACCTATCAGATATTCAGTGAGCAAGTAATCTGCCTTCGGCGTGAGCGCCACCGCTACTATACCGGCTATCACGAACGCGAGACTTCCTTCATAGCTTTTGGGGATCGATTTGTCGGCGAATATCCTGTGCCTGCCGAATCTCTTCCCGAAAACGGCCGACGACGCGTCCGCGAGTATCAGT
>JAJYOS010000153.1 GCA_021796055.1 Bacteroidota bacterium | reverse complement strand
CGGGGGAATCACAAAATGGCCGATCGTCGCCCGGTTGGATGTCGCCAATTATTGGCTATACTCAGTCCTCTGAAAGTTTTGAATTTGGTATTTCGAGTTTAGAATTTGACCCGTCAGAATTATTTGTATGTCGGGTTGCCGCAGGGCGGCATTTAGAGTCTAGATATTCGGATTTAGGATTCTAAATAGGGCTCGAATAGTAATCCACGATTTTAAGGAACAATAGAGATGGACAAGAAATCAGATCATAGATTGACATCGACATTCGATAGAAAAATAGTCCTCCAGGCGCTGGTGGATTCGATGAAGAAATTGAATCCCAAGACGCTTGTCAGAAATCCCGTAATGTTTGTCGTCGAAGCCGTCGCGGTTATCTCGACTTATATAGTGATTCGCGAAATCGCGATAAGCCGCGAGTCGCTGTTCAACATACAGATCACTCTATGGCTGTGGATTACCGTTCTCTTTGCCAACTTCGCCGAGGCGATTGCAGAAGGGCGTGGGAAGGCGCAGGCCGAGGCGTTGCGGAAGACAAGATCCGAAACGATGGCGAGGAGGATCGAAGACGGTAAGGAGACTAAAGTAAACGCCCTCGACCTGAGGAAGGACGATGTCGTCGTCTGTGAAGCGGGCGATGTCATACCGGTCGATGGAGTCGTCATCGAAGGTATCGCGAGCGTCGATGAGTCGGCGATCACGGGTGAGTCCGCACCCGTCATTCGAGAAAGCGGCGAAGAGAGAAGTGCCGTGACAGGCGGGACAAAGGTACTAAGCGACCGCATAGTAATCAGCGTCACCGCCGAGCCAGGCGGAACCTTCATGGATAAGATTATCGGGCTTGTTGAAGGCGCGAAGCGCCAGAAGACGCCGAACGAGATAGCGTTGACTATACTACTTTCGGCTCTGACCATCGTCTTCCTTCTTGCGGTCTCGACCTTCCCTCCGTTCATGATGTACAGCGGGAAGGCTTCCGGCATTTCCGTAAGGCCATATATAACACTTCCGATCCTCGCGTCGCTCCTTGTCTGCCTTATCCCGACAACGATAGGCGGACTTCTTAGCGCCATCGGAATAAGCGGCATGGACCGCCTCATCAGAAAAAACGTTATCGCGACGAGCGGACGTGCAGCAGAGGCGGCGGGAGACGTCGATGTACTTCTCCTCGACAAGACCGGCACCATAACTCTCGGCAACAGGATGGCGAGCGACTTCATTCCTGCCCCCGCTATTCCTGTCGAACGTCTCGCAGACGCGGCACAGCTCTCCTCGGTCGCAGACGAGACTCCGGAGGGAAGATCCATCGTTGTCCTCGCTAAGGAGAAGTACGGCATGCGTGCGAAGGAAGTGCGTGATGTCGGCGCTACGTTCATCCCATTTTCGGCGCAAACGAAGATGAGTGGCGTCGAAATCCCCGCAACCGACGGGATCGGGCCGCGCTCCATAAGAAAAGGTTCGGGAGAGGCAATAAAGAAGTATGTGACGGAACTCGGAAAGAACTTTCCTCAATCGGTTCAGAAGAATCTCGAAGAAATAGCCCGTGCGGGCTCCACACCGCTCGTCGTCGTCGAGAACGGGGACGTGCTCGGAATCGTGCAGCTGAAAGACATCGTAAAGGGGGGAATCAAGGAAAGGTTCGCCCAGCTACGGAAGATGGGCATCAAGACAGTCATGATCACCGGCGACAACGCACTCACCGCCGCGGCGATTGCCGCAGAAGCGGGCGTCGACGACTTCATTGCCGAGGCGAAGCCGGAAGATAAGCTCGGCAGGATCCGCGCGGAGCAGGCGAACGGACATCTTGTCGGAATGATCGGTGACGGCACGAACGATGCCCCCGCGCTGGCACAGGCCGATGTCGGTATCGCCATGAACAGCGGAACGCAGGCAGCGCGTGAGGCCGGCAACATGGTCGACCTCGACAGCAACCCGACGAAGCTCATCGAAGTTGTGGAGACCGGCAAGAAGCTTCTCATGACTCGCGGCGCTCTCACGACCTTTAGCATCGCGAACGACGTGTCGAAATACTTCGCGATAATACCTGCCATGACCGCAGCTCTTTACGCGTTCGGCAAGCCGGTAGGCCCGCTCGCGGCGCTGAACATTATGCACCTGGGCTCGCCGCAAAGCGCCATACTTAGCGCGGTCATCTTCAACGCCATAATCATTATTCTCCTCGTCCCGCTGGCGCTTAAAGGCGTGAAGTACAGACCGGTCGGCGCAAGCGCCGTCTTGAGGAGGAACCTCCTTATCTACGGACTCGGCGGACTCGTGGCGCCGTTCATTGGGATCAAACTAATAGATATAATTATCAACGCTCTCAAGATTGTTTGACGGTGATAAAATGAAAACGCATCTTTGGAATTCATTGAAAATGCTTCTCGTGATGACGGTCTTCATGGGACTCATATATCCGCTCGTCATGACGGCAATAGGTCAAATCGTGTTTCCTGAACAGGCGAATGGGAGCATGATCAGGATAAACGGCAAGCTTGTGGGTTCAAAGCTGATCGGACAGAATTTTACGAGCGATAAATATTTCTGGCCGCGTCCTTCGGCGATCGGTTATAATCCGCTGCCGTCCGGTGGAAGCAATTACGGGCCGACGAGCGACACGCTGAAGAAACTGGTTGAATTGAGAAGGAGTGAATTCATCAGGCTGAACGGCCTCTCGCCAAATACCAAAGTACCGCCGGACATGCTCTACGCGTCTGGGAGCGGTCTCGATCCGGACATAAGCCCCGAGTCGGCAGAACTCCAAATCGATCGCGTCGCCCGCGCGAGAGGTTTTGACAGCCTGCAGACCGTGGAGTTGCAGAAACTTGTGAAGTCTCATATAGTAAAACCTCAGCTTGGTTTCCTGGGAGATCCGAGGGTCAATGTACTCGAACTTAACATCGCGCTGGACTCGCTTCACTGAAAATCTCGTGGGGAGGACGAGACGAATCGTCGCAGAGTGCATGTTAGGATTTAGTCCCGGGAAAGTAACAAGCAACCCTGGTCGGCTCGCTCTTCTATTAGGCGCGGCGGCATCTTCGTCTTCTCTTTTCTTGACGTCAACGCGTCTAACCGGCTTCAATGTCGCCGTGACTGTCATTATATGGTTAATACTAACAGAGACAATAGCTTCGCAAGCTCTGGTAAAAATTCATTCAATTACATCTGCGGATGGAATGGCCCCAGATGCCAGGTCGCTAATTGCAAGGAAGACGCTCAATGGAGGTGAATATCCAGTCCCTGTTACTTCTCTCCGAAATGGCGATTTGGTTTTGTGTGAGACTAATGAAATGATCCCTGCCGACGGTATAATCGTCCAGGGAACAGCCATCGTTGATGAATCGGCGATCACTGGCCAGTCCCCGCCGGTACTGCGCGAAAGCGGCGGAGAGTGGAGTGCAGTTTTCGCCAGGACGACCGTTCTCGGCGGGCGCATCGTGGTTCGCGTGGCGGCACGCGGACGGAAGGTCATCCTCGATAGGGCCGCTTCCGTGGTAAAGAAAATAAAATACCAAATGACATCCGACGAAAAGAAGATGGCTGTTCCGCTTTGGCTTCTGGTGTCGGGTGTCTCTGCCGCGGTCATGGCACTCCCTTTCCTGACGGAAAAAGATTTACCACCGGCTAACCATTTGTTGAGCGCATTGATTAGAACCCCTGCGGTAGTCTCAATCTTGGTATGCGCTCTCCCGTTTACAGCCGCGGAGCTTCTTGATACGGCCGCCGTGTGCGCGGTTTGTCAACTTGTCGAGAAGAAAGTAATGCCAGCTAGCATAAACGCTCTGGAGTCTGCCGCCGACGTAAATGTTTTGATACTTGAAGAGAAAGAAGTCGTTACTTTCAACAGGCAAAGCGCTAAGGGGAGTGTTCTGAGCGGCACAAGCTTGTCCGATGACGACTCTTCCGGAGACGATTTCAAGACGGGCCTCCTTTCTTTCCCCGCGCAGAAAATACGCGACCTGGGTCTGACGACCGTACTTTCGGCAAGTTCAGATCGAGCCGAGGATTGTGCCGCGGCTATCGGAGCGCCAACTCTCTTCTGTGGTGTCAGGCCCGAAGACAAGCTGGCTAAGATCCAGAGCGAGCAATCCTCGGGGAGAGCTGTAGCCGTTGCCGGAGATAGTCGTGAAATGCCGCCGGTGGCAAAGGATGCAAATCTCTGCTTTGTAGTCGATGGGGGAGCGGAGATGCCGGATGGCTTTTCGAACGCAATAGGACTTAACGGAAGGCCGAACAGGCTGATAAACGCAATTGAAACAGGGAGGTGCCTGTGCCAGGTTGAAAAATTGATCATATACTTTGCAGCGTGTGTAACGGTATCAATGAGCCTTCTCGTTCTGTTCCCACTCCTGGCGACTCTGTATGGCAGGAGAGAAATCGCCGGGATAATTCCATGGCTAAATTTCATTGGACTTTCATCGGCGCACTCCGCAATAATAGATATGTTAATATTCACGGCGATTCTTTTTGCCGTGCTCCTATTCATTGTCAGAAGGTATTTGAACGGGCGGCGATATGAATCCGGTCGCTTACCGAATGCCGGATCGATTTTTATAGTGATTGCCGGATTGATCGTGCCATTCATCACGGTGAAGCTGATAGATCTGGCTATCGTCGTTTTAAGATATCTTTAGGGTTAAAGATTATCTTCAGGCAGATTAGGAATCTCGATCAAATCCGATGATTCGAGAGAATTGAGATAATGGTTTGGATTGATCGCTTTGGAACGAGTTGCTTTCCATATAGTAACTTCATGTCGTACCAGGCGATGTGGGCGTGAGATTATACCGAAAAGAATCTAAATTGAGGTGTCATGTCAGAGTTTGAAGATAATAGGCCGAATCCCGACGAACTCCTGAAGGCATTGAAGAAGGAGGATGAGAAGAACGGAAAAGGGAAGCTCAAGATCTTCTTCGGGATGTGCGCAGGGGTCGGTAAGACTTATGCCATGCTAAGCGAGGCTCGGGATGCGGTGGCAAGAGGCGTTGATGTTGTGGTGGGGTATATAGAGACTCACAAACGAATGGAGACAGCAGAGCTGGTACTCGGCCTGGAGGTAGTTCCACGAAAGAAGATGGATTATCGCGGCGCTGAGCTTGAAGAGATGGACATCGACGCAATCCTTGCCAGGAAGCCGAAAGTCGTTCTGGTCGATGAGCTTGCTCACACGAATGCGCCGGGGAGCCGTCATGCGCGGCGTTATCAGGATGTGCAGGAGATCCTTTCCAACGGCATCGACGTTTATACGACACTGAACGTCCAGCATCTTGAAAGCAGGGCCGACACGGTCTCCCAAATAAGCGGTAGCATCGTAAGAGAAACTGTTCCAGATTCAGTTTTTGACGCCGCCGATGAGATAAAGGTAATCGACATCTCGCCGGACGAGCTCCTCAAGCGTCTGAAGGAGGGTAAAGTCTACACCGCCGAGCGATCCAGGCAGGCCGTCGAGAACTTCTTCAAGGAAGGGAATCTCTCGGCTTTACGAGAAATGTCCCTGCGCGTTACTGCCGAGCGTGTGGACCGCCAGATGCGTGAATACAGGCGTGGACAGAACATATCAAGCCCATGGAAATCCGGCCAGAGGCTCATCGCGGCTATCAGCCCAAGCCCACATTCGGTATCTGTTGTCAGGTGGGCGAGACGAGTCTCTCACACGATGGACGCGTCATGGGTCGTTGTTTACGTCGACAAGTCGGATAAGCTGTCCGAGGAACAGCGCGACCAACTCGCGAAGAACATAAAGCTCGCAAGGGAGCTTGGTGCGGAGGTCGTTACGACTTCCGGAGTCGATATCGCGGATGCGCTTATCCGTGTGGCACGTGAGCAGAACGCCAGCCAGATACTCGTGGGTAAACCTGATCGCTATATCTTTTCCAGGGCAGCCCGGCTGATCGACGACCTGATGCAACGAAGCAACGATCTTGATATTTATATAGTCGGCCAGGAGGGGAGCCGTTCGAAGAGGAGGATCCAATCTGTTATCCCGAGGCCACAATCGAGCGCCCTACAGTATTTGACCGCGTTCCTCCTTGTCTTTGCCGCCGCTCTCGTGTGTTTCCCGTTCCAGGGTTTCATCGGATACAGAACTGTGTCCTTCATTCTCCTGCTCGTCGTTTCGCTTCTCCCTTTGAAAGTCGGGCCGGGTCCGACCGTACTGGCCGCCGCAACCGGCGCCTTATCGTGGGATTTCTTCTTCATCCCGCCGCACTTCACATTTTCAATCAGCAACCTTGAGGACACTCTTCTGGTGGCTATGTTCTTTGTGGTGGCCACCGTGACCGGGGTTCTCTCCGCGCGTGTGAGAAAGCGAGAGAAGATCATCCGGCAGCGGGAAGCGAGGACCTCGGCGCTTTTCGGGCTGACCAAGGATTTGTCGTCTGCACATTCGCAGGATGAAGTGATAACGACAGCGGCGGCGAACATCAAGAAGTATTTCGATGCGGATGTTGCGTTCATCCTCGGTGATGCCGAAGGGGAGATGGCGAATAAAGCTCACCCCGCCAGTTCGTTCAAACCTGACGTCAAGGAATCGAGCGTCGCCGCGTGGGTTTACTGGAACGAGAAGAAAGCAGGCAAGAATACCGACACTCTTCCTTTTTCACAGGCTACTTATTTCCCCATGTCCGGCCCTCGCTATCCGCTCGGCGTCATCGGCGTGAAGTTTGCCGAGGACGAGGAATTGTCCGTCGACCAGGAATCGCTTCTCGAAAATTTTATTTCACAGATAACCTCCGCCATTGAACGCGAACTTCTGAACGATGTCAACAGGAAGTCCATCGTTGTCGCCGAATCGGAAAGACTCTACAAGACGCTCTTTGATTCCATTTCACATGAATTCCGAACGCCAATCGCGACAATCCTGGGTGTGTCGGAGAATCTCCTCGGCCGCGAGTCGGCAAACGCTACCGGTTTGCGCGAACAAAACGTGAAGGAGATTCATGTAGCCGCTGAGAGGCTTAACCGGCTTGTGGCCAACCTGCTCGACATGACGAGACTGGAATCCGGAATGATCCAACCGAAGATGGACTGGTGCGACCTTCGGGACGTGCTAAATCATGCTTTGAAGAATCTCGAAAGGGAGCTTGACGGTCATGCCGTGTCTGTAGATGTTTCCGATGAAGTTCCTCTTATGAAGCTCGACTTTGGGCTTATCGAGCAGGCGCTGACAAATCTCGTACACAACGCGGCCCTCCACACGCCTGTTGGAACCGACATATCAATAAGGTCTTATCTTGAAGAGGGAGAGACATGCGTGATCTCGGTTGCTGATAATGGGCCGGGCCTTCCGCGTGAGGACTTAAACAAAGTGTTCGAAAAATTTTACAGAGCTCAAAATGGAAAATCGGGCGGAACAGGATTGGGGTTGACGATCGCGAAGGGATTCATAGAGGCGCACCATGGCACGATAACCGCGCGAAATCGCACCGATGGCGGCGCGGAGTTCGTCGTCAGGCTTCCCATTACTGAGGCCGTAAAAAACAGCACGGAGGAGATAATCTGAGCGAGAAACCGGTCATACTCGTTATTGACGATGAGGCGCAGATACGCCGCCTGTTGGAGCTTACACTTGAATCGGATGGCTACGCGGTGCGCTTGGTCGGCGCTGGTAAAGAAGGAATTGCCAAAGCTGCATCAGAGCGCCCCGAGGTTATAATCCTCGATCTCGGCCTGCCGGACATCGACGGCGTTGAGGTCCTTAGAAAAATCCGCGAATGGTCGGAGGTCCCCGTTCTGGTCCTCTCCGTCCGCGACGCGGAAAACGATATCGTAGCATGTCTTGACGCCGGCGCCGACGACTATCTGACCAAGCCGTTCCGGACCGGCGAACTCCTCGCGCGTGTCCGCAACGCACTGAGGCATCGTCCCTCTCAGCTTGATACGACGGCATTCACGGTGCATGACCTGCAGATCGATCTGACAGCGAGGAGTGTGAAAAAGGGGAAAGAATACGTCAAACTCACCGCCACTGAGTATGCGCTCCTCGCCCTTTTCGTCCGAAATGCTGGGCGTGTGCTGACGCATAACTTCATTCTCGAACAGGGGTGGGGCCCCGCTTTCTCAGAGGAGACACAGTACACGAGAGTTTACGTCGGGCAGCTGCGGAAGAAGATCGAGGACGATCCATCAAATCCCAGGATCATTCTCACTGAATCCGGTATAGGTTACAGGCTAAGTTCTGAGTAAATTTTCGGACCGCAACTCAACTGAAGGTCTGGCTTTGAATGATTGCCTGAGGCTTATCGGGGCATTTTCGATGTTTCTGATTTCACTGGTTCCTGCACCCGGTATTGCGCAGCCGATTGTGAAGTATCAGCTCACGGGCGAGGTTCGGGCGGCGAATGATCTCCAGCCGCTTCCGGGCGCCACAATTCGAGTCATGCGAACGACACTGGGCACCACGACAAATGCTGACGGAGCGTACCGGATCCTTTTGTCGAGAGGCCAGTACGAGATTGAAATTAGCTTCATCGGTTTCGGCTCGGACACCGTTTCGCTTCAAGTCGGGTCGAGAGATACGACACTGAATATTTTCCTCCGGAGGGGCGAGGTATCGCTTCCGGAAGTCGTTGTTTACCCTCAATCATTTAATCCGGCTGACGAGATTATCCGACGAGCGATCGAGGCTAAGGAAGAGTGGAGAAAGAAACTTGACTCGTATGAATTCGACGCTTACACGAAGACCGTTCTGAGAGTCGACACCGGAAAGAGAGAGCCGGAAGCTCCGATCGCCGGTATTCTGGAAACACAAACTAAGGGCTACTGGAAATATCCCGACAGTTACAGGGAGGTGATTACCGCCAAAAGGCAGACCGCGAACTTTACGTCGTCTCAAAATGTATTTACGGTCGGCAGGGTGCTCAACTTCAACGACAACGTTGTCAGTATAGATCGGTATTCGATACCCGGACCGACATCCCCGTCGGCATTCGAGCACTACCGGTTTGTCATGGCGGACACGATCATGGAGGGCGACAAGCGAGTATACAGAATAGAAGTCGTCCCCAAAGAAAATCCTTCACCGCTCTTCAAGGGGACGGTCGATATATCGGGTCGAAGTTATGCGCTTCTCCACTCGCGACTATCCCTTTCGGACCCGGTTGCGCTTGATCCAATTGAGAATATCGTCTACAACGAGGATTTCGCGGAGTATGATGACATCTTTTGGCTTCCGATCGAAATCAAGACGACTTTCGATGTCAAGTTTGTCTTCCCACCTGTTCCAACGGTGTTGTTTCAGAACACGTCGGTCCTTTACGATTACAAAATCAATAATGAAATGCCGAAAGGGATATTCAGCCGGGAATTTGTCGCCAAGTTTCCGCGAAATGTATCTGCCGATTCTTCGGAATGGAAGAAGCAACAGATCCTCCCGCTCACTCGAGAGGAAGCCCGGGCATACCAAAGGCTGGATAGTCTGACGCGTAGCCTTCCGCTGTTTTGGAAAGCGCTTTTGTATCTTACTCGTCTCCCTAATCAATCTGTGTCGCTCCCATTTACGTCGTTTTCGGATTTCTATCATTTCAACAGGGTTGAGGGAAATTATTTGGGCGTTGGCCTGACGAGCGGACCGCTTCTCGGGCCGGCTAGTTTGAAGGCGATAACGGGATACGGTTTCGCGGACAGGATGTGGAAGTATGATTTCGGGGGGAGCTATGATCTGCCGATCTGGGATGGCGTGACAGTCGGTGGAAGTATCTTTCACCGTCTTTCGAATCGGGAGGAAGAAGACATATACAGTCGTTTCGAAGTGACTATCGGAGCGCTGCTCTATAGGGATGACTACCGCGATTATTACTTATCGAGAGGCTGGAACGGATTTGTAAAACTAAGACTCAGTTCGAATGTGGACGCCGCGGTACGTTTTGAAAACGCGGAGCAAACAAGCGTAACGGCGAATACCAACTACAGCATACTTTCTGAAAATTATAGTTATCGGCTAAATCCTACCATCGATGAAGGCATAATGAGAAGTGTTGAGCTCTCGTTGAGTCTGGACACACGAGATCGATATGAATCGAATATGTCGATGCAGTCAAATCAAGGAACAAGTTACTGGACCGGCGGCGTGTCGCTGGAGTTATCTTCACGAAGATACCTGAATTCATCATTCTCCTTTGATCGGTACCATCTT
>JAJYOS010000152.1 GCA_021796055.1 Bacteroidota bacterium | reverse complement strand
AGAAGGTACGTTTCGTGCGGATAATATTCCCGCGATTCTGGGAATGGCTGCAGTGACGGCCGGGCTGATCGCCACCGACTATGAGACATGGCAGCTCGAGAAGCGATGGTACGAGCAGTCGCCGCCCTTCCGCACTGTCAGCGACATGTTCGTCTTCACGGGAGACGGGAAATTCCAATTCGGCATTGTAGGATTATTTGCAGCATACGGTTTGGCATTCGATGACACGCGGGCGCTCCGCACTGCGAGCCAGACAACGGAAGCTATACTTGCATGTGGTGTCGTCGTTCAGCTTCTGAAGCACATCACAGGAAGAGAAAGTCCTTATGTTTCCACTGAGAGAACCGGTGCCTGGAGGTTCTTCCCGAACCAGCTCGACTATATCAGACATGTTCCGAACTACGATGCGTTCCCTTCGGGACACATAGCAACTGCGATGACAACATTGATTGTAATCAGCGAAAATTATCCCGAGGTGAAATGGCTCAGGCCCGCCGGATTTGTGGCACTCGGAGTAATCTCTTCCAGTCTTGTCGCAACGGGTATCCATTGGTGGAGTGACATCCCGCTCGGGCTGGCACTTGGCTATTCTTTTGGGGAGCTGGCATCCCGTTCGGGGGACTTGAAGATCGCGAAGAATAGCTCCTGGAGCGGATTTAGGCTGTCGATGAGCCCGGTCCTTCTCACGGGCGGGGCAGGCATCGGAATCACCATGTCGTTCTGAGGTATCTACCCGGTCGCGGGTTCAAGGAGACTTCGGGCGGGTATACTTCGGGAATGAGCTACCCGCTCATCCCTCAATATCTGACTTCTTCTAATGTCGTGCGGGCAGGCAAAGCAAGACTGTCAAACGAGTATTATGCCTTCCAGTCTAAGCAGATATTCCTTCAGCCTGATCCCTCCGGCGTAACCGACGAGTTTACTGTTGGACCCGATGACCCGGTGGCATGGGATGATAATCGGGACGGGATTCTTTCCTACAGTGGATCCAACCGCTCTGAAGCCTTGCGTATGGAGCCGTCTGGAAATCTGCTTGTACGTGACTATGGTCCCGTACGGTACCCTGGTGAGCTCCGACCATACTCGCTGTTGAAACGTCGTTCCGATGAGATCTATGTCGAGATCGAATTTTGTCCTTTTCCCTATGAAGTACTCGTTGAGCTGTCTGATAGCGTTCGAGTTTTTCTTGCGGTCATCCACGATACCGTCAGGAGCGAAATTGTCCTTGATCCAGCTGAAGAAACTGGATTTGCCGTCCTTCGGAAGGGCTATTTTACAGAGCCCCTTGTCTGTGGAGGCCATATAGATCACACCGATCGGGGCTTCAAACGAAGCACAGTAGATTCTCGAAGTTGTCTCGCGAGCATCGCTGCGAAGCGTTACTGAGCCGCGGAGTACATCGGTCCGTGCAAGCCTCCCAGCCGGTCTCAACCAAAGTGGGGAAACTTTCAAACTTGCCTGCGACACGTGAATGCCCTCTCTTTCTTTATGAGAACCAATGAAACCTTTGATGCAGAGATACTCTCGGCGTTATTGCAACACCCGCCTACGGTAAAAGTATTATCCAAAAAAATCATCGTATGCCATGTCGTAGAAAATGATTCAGCAACTCATAACCAATATAAGCACTGAATGCCAACATAATGTAACCGGAAATTCTTGAAAGCAGCGTAAGAGTCTCAGCCTTGAACGAATCGCGCTTCCAGAATATCGCCTTGAGAAGGGAATAGTACCAAAGGGCCGTTCCCGATCCGACGCCCAGCGCAAAGAGCGCACCCTGAGTGATTCCCGTTATGATGGTTCCGGAGGACTGGATTACACCGCTCAGAGTTATCCAGAAAGCGACGAGGGTAGGATTCGAAATATACATGAACACGCCCACCAGAAAAGCGCTGTGGAATCTTCCGTTTTGCGGCACGTAGTTCTCGTAGCGGAAGACCTCCACTTTTGTGGTGATATCTCTTATCCCAAGGTATAAGAGAAGCAGAAAGCCTATGACCTGGAAAATTACATTGACCTCGATTTTATGGACGATCGCGGAAAGACCGACCATCGTGGCCGCGCAATAGAAGAAATCCATAATTGAAGCGCCCAGCCCCACTGCGAATGCGCTTCCAAAGCCCTGTTTGAAACCCTTCGATATTACGGTGACATTAATTGGCCCGATAGGGATAGATATTATTATCCCGATAAGCAGACCGATTAAAAGAGCAACCATGCTGTATTTGTTTTCATTTAGTAATCAAATAGCAGAATCTACTTGCACAAATCCCCAGACAAAAGCCGAACTCAAATTAAAGAACCAAAAAACAAATTGCAATCTTGGTGCGGCTGTAATTTTCTTCCCCGTCAGTAAAGATTTTAACGAGTGCCGGGATGAACCAGCTGAGAATTTTTGTCGCTGACTTAACACTCTCCCGTTCGTCCTCTAAGCTATGGTGACTTTGCGGCTTACCTTGATTTTCAGGCAATGGTTATTTAAGATTTCATTTGCGTGTCATAATAAATGGAGGTTTCCCGAATGTCGTTTAGACTTTTTGCGTACTCGTTTACGTTGAGCATAATCGTTGCCGGATGTGCGGCGAATATGAATGTGGACAATAAAGTCATCGCAACTGTAG
This sequence comes from Bacteroidota bacterium, assembly GCA_021796055.1. The sequence goes on along the minus strand of JAJYOS010000152.1, from coordinate 7,582 downwards.
GTGACAAACAGATCACATATGGCGAGTTCAAGCAGCAGTTTGCCAGGAACGCTCTCCCGACCGCCGACACCAGTAATTCGGTCGCTAACAAGGATAATTTCCTGAAATTGCTGGTGAATTATAACCTTAAACTCCTGGACGCTCAGAAGGAACATCTGAGTGACAATCCTGCGGTGAGCACGGAAATGAAGAGTTATGAGGACCAGCTTGCGGTTGCTTATGTTTTGGAGCATGAGATTACCGACCCGATGGTGCGAAAGATTTATGAGAGGAGAAAATTCGAGGTCCGTGCCGAGCAGGTATTTATCCAGATCAAACCCGACTCTGCTTTTCCCGCGGGCGATACGCTGAAAGCATACGATGAAGCAATGGGTGTTATCAGGGCACTCAAAGCCGGTGCTCCTCTCGACTCGTTGATACACATCTATCGTGGAGGAGATACATACTATGTGACTGCCGGAAGTTTTCTGCAGTATGTCGGAGGCGAAGAGTTTGAGGACCTGCTGTATTCCCTTAAACCAGGCGAGGTCGGGTCTTATCCGATCCGGACGGCGTTCGGTTATCTTGTCCTGAAGCTGACCGACAGAAGGCCGCGATACGAAAGCATCCGGGCCAGTCACATACTGATCAGGATAAACGGGAATTCTCCGAGTGATACGCTTGAAGCATACAATAAAGCTGTGGCTATCCTGGACTCCGCAAAGAAAGGCATTGATTTTGCCACGCTTGCACGGGATAATTCTGCAGACACCGTGTCAGGTATGAGAGGAGGGGACCTCGGCTATTTTTCGCGCGGTATGATGGTGCGTCCGTTCGAAGAAGCTGCCTTCAATCTGAAAGTCGGCGAGGTCACGGGGCCGGTCAGAACTCAGTTCGGATACCACATCATCAAGCTCACAGGAGTAAAGGATGTCCCCCCGTACAATGAGGATCGGGAGAGATTGAGGTCCACATATCTCAGCGGCGGTTACAAGCTGGATCTTGAAAGATTCATTGATCGGCTGAAAAGCCGGTATGCGTATAGGGAAAACGAGCGGACTGTCGGAATGTTCTACGACAAGATTGATTCTGCAAAATCATTTTCGCAGACCGATTTCGATTCTCTCCTGACTGCCACTGAATTGGATGAACCGATGTTTACTTTCGACAACGATTCTGCGACGGTAGACACGGTGGTTTGGACGGCGAAGACGAACGAGCAGCTAGCCCCCTTGCCCCCGACTCGCGCAAACATCGAAAGGGTGGTCGCGGAAACGGCCAAGAACATGCTCCTCACTCACTACGCTGTCAAGAAGGCGCCGACGTATGCCCAATTCGATTCGCTCATAAGAGAATACGAAAACGGCATCCTGATCTACCAGATTGAACAGGACAAGGTATGGAGCAAAGTGGCGACTAGCGACAGTGTGCTGAAGCCATACTTCGAGAGTCATGCGGGACAGTACGTGTGGCCTCGACGGGCAGACTTAAGCAGGATAGAGGTAGGTACAGTCGCTCTTGCCGACAGCCTGCACGGATTGCTCGAACGAGGAACTGATTTTGACACGCTTGCTTCCCGGTTCGACACCGACATAAATTTGAAGGAGAAGAACGGTCACTGGGGTTTGTTCGCCGATTCGTCAAATGCATTGGCGATTATGGCCTTCGGCATGAAAACCGGAGAATTCAGCGATCCGGTCCGGTTCGAAAATGGATTCTCGATAATAAGGGTCAACGACTTTGTACCGCCCCAGCCGAAAACTTTCGAAGAGGCACGCGCCGAGGTCTCTTCCAACTACCAGGAATACGAATCCAAGAAATTACAGGATGAATGGCTGCGAAACCTTCGGGACGAATTTGGCGTGAAGATACATGAAAAGACTTTCCATGCGCTTCTGGCCAGGGAATAGGCTTTACAAAATCTGTCTGCCGGCTCTCCTGGTGATTCTACTGGCCGGCTGTTCGAAGAAGGAGAAGCAGGGGAAGTTTCTGGCGTCTGTGAACAGGAACGACCTCTACATGAGCAGCGTAGCGTCTCACGTGGACACATCCTCGGCATATGCGGTTCGCAATTATGTGTCTCATTGGGTGGACGAGCAGTTGCTTTTTGACGCAGCACAGAAGCTTCGTCTCGACAATTCGCGGGAGTTTGACGAGCGGGTGAAGGAATTCTCCACGCAGCTGGCGATCACAATGCTTCTCAATAAGAAAATTTATGATCGGCCGCTCGACCTGCCGCCCGCGGAGATCTCAGCTTTCTACGATGCTCACCGGAACGAATTCCTCGCCACGGAGGACATCGCCTTTGTGAATTACGCCGCGTTCGATAAGCGCAGCATCGCTGTCTCCTTCCGGAACGCGCTTATCTCGGGAACCGGATGGTCGACCGTGTTCAGCGATATACCTACTTACGCGATAATGGAAGCGAAGGATTCGGTTCACCTGGTTGCATCGAACAGCAACAGCGCGGTCTGGAACGTAATCCAGTCGATTGAGCCGGGAAGAGTATCCTTTCCGATTCAGGTGGACAGCTTGAGTTACATTGTGCAGGTGATCGCGAAGATCAAGCCGGGTGACCGGCTCCCTTTGAGCTATGTTTCAGAAAGGATAAGACAAAGATTGACGATCGAGAGAAGGCAGAAAATGTACCGCGCGCTGGTCGATTCCCTTCGCCGGGCGGGAAATTTTGAGATAGACCCGAGTGTTGCTATAAGAGACACAAGCAGTCAGGAGTGATTGGATTGAGAAGAGCATGTGAAATAATGGTGATGTTGGCTTTGATCGCGGGCGCAGCGTGCGCCCAAACCAAGCCGGTCCTCGACAAAATAGTTGCTGTGGTGGGGAACGAGATTATCCTGAAATCGGAGCTCGATTATCAGGTCCAGTTGGCCGCGTATCAGAATAAAATCAATCCTGACGACCCTGCGCTTCGTGAAAGGGTACTCGAGGCGATGATAGACGACAAACTGATTCTGGCCCAGGCTATTCTGGACAGCGTCACGGTAAGCGACGACGAGGTGAATAGACAGCTGGACAGCCGTATCCAGAACCTCGTCAAGCAGCTCGGCAGCCAGGAGAAAGTCGAAGAAGTCTATGGCATGTCGATAAGCAAGATCAGGAACGAGTTCAGAGACGATATGCGGAAGCAGCTCATTATTGAAAAGGAGAAGCAGGACAAGTTCGGCGATTTGAAAGTGTCTCCGATCGAAGTCCGTAATTTCTACGAAGAGTATAAGGACAGCCTTCAACAGGTGCCCGAAGAAGTCACGCTGAGTCACATTTTCATGATCCCGAAGCCGAGCAGTAAGGCGAGGGAAGAGGCCTATGCAAAGGCGGAGGCGCTGCTCGACTCTCTCAAACACGGAGCAAACTTTGCTGAGCTTGCCAAGAAGTACTCGCAGGATCCCGGAAGCGCATCGGACGGCGGTGACCTCGGATGGGCAAAGCGCGGGCAGTTCGTCCCGGAGTTTGAACATGCAGTCTACGCTCTCAAGCCCGGCGAAATATCCGGGATAGTAGAAACCCAATTTGGCTTTCATATAATCCAGCTGCTGGAACGTCGCGGCGATCTCGTTCACGCGAGGCATATCCTGATCACAATTCCCCATCTGGCTTCCGATGACGACTCTGTTATCGCGGTTCTGGACACGCTTCGGGAGCGGGCCATACGCGGCGAGAGTTTTGCCGTGTTAGCCCGTGAATTTTCAGAAGACAAGGATACTCGCGACCTCGGCGGCGACCTTGGCACCGTTTCGCTGGACCAGCTTGAGCCGTCGTTCATGAAGACAGTCGATACTTTGAAAGTCGGCGAGATCAGCAATCCCGTCAAAGTAAGCGTCGGCAATTCATACGGATACCATATCGTCTATCTGCGTGACCGGATCCCGGCCCACAAAATCAATTTGAATGAAGACTACGCCCGCCTGCAGAGAATGGCGCTCACCCTGAAGCAGAATGAGGCCTACCAGAAGTGGATCGACCAGCTTAAGAAGCAGGTCTACTGGAAGATAATGAGTTGAGAACGGAGGGAGTTTTATAAGCTCCGCCCGGGACTATCGCCAAACACTTCCACCCAGCCCTTTAGTTGAGGTCTCATGGAGACAGGTCTGATCTCCATGAAGTTCTCGGAGTTCGACCTGGACAACGGGCTTCATGTAATCATGAGCCCCGACAGGAATGCGCCGGTCGCAGCCGTGGACTTATGGTATCACGTCGGAAGCAAGAATGAAGAGCGCGGCCGGACCGGATTTGCCCACCTGTTCGAGCATATGATGTTCCAAGGCTCGGCACACGTCGGCAAGGCTGAACACATGAAGTACGTCGAAATGGCCGGAGGGATTTTCAATGGATCCACGACCTGGGACAGGACAAACTATTTTGAGACGGTTCCTTCAAATCAGCTCGATCTTGCCCTGTGGCTGGAGTCGGACCGCATGATGAGTCTTGAGATCAACCTTCATAATTTGAACAACCAGCGCGCGGTCGTGAAAGAGGAAAGACGTTTTCGGGTCGACAATCGTCCATATGGGACAGCCTGGGAGAAAATATTCTCTCTCGCGTTCAAGATGCACCCGTATCATTGGCCGGTCGTCGGATATCCCGAGCACCTGGATGCCGCGTCTGTCGATGATGCTCGCTTATTCTTTCAGAAGTACTATGCCCCTAACAACGCGGTACTCTCGATAGCGGGTGGTTTTCAGCCGTCGGTCGCGAGACGGTTGGTGGAAAAGTATTTCGGAGAAATCAGAAGCGGTCCGGGAATTCAACTTCAAGCGATCGCAGACCCTCCGTTACAGGGACGGATCAGAGAAATCGTCTATGATAACGTGGCTCTTCCCGCAGTGTATCTAGCGTTCAGAGTTCCTGCGTTGACTTCGCAAGACTCGCCGGCGCTGAATCTCGCGGCGGATATTCTCTCCAGGGGAAAAAGCTCACGCCTGTACAGAAGACTTGTGTATGATAAGAGAATTGCCCAATCGGTAGAAGCCGTGCAACCGGATTTGGAGGATGCCGGTGTGTTCATGGTGAACGCCGTTGTTTCTCCCGGCCGGATGGCTGAAGAGGTTGAAACTGAGATAAGGAAAGAACTTCGAAGACTGGCAGACCGTTTTCCTGAGAAGAGTGAGCTTGAAAAGGTGAGGAACCAGGCAATATCCGGATGGGTGAAGGAGTTGTCCAGGGCACTGGGACGGGCCGACAACCTGGCGCACTTTCATACTTTCTACGGCAACACAGGAATGATAAACACCCATCTGCAGAGATTGCTCGGCGTTTCACAGAGTGAAATTTCAGAGGTGGCGAAAAAGTATCTTGATACGGAGGACTCGGTGGTTGTTTATTATCTTCCTAAGAAACAAGAAGAGACCGTGAAAGCATGATCGGAAACATCTCCATATGCCCGTGCCCGGCGGCATTGCGCAGGCCGATAGTATGAAATACCGAAATGTCCATAGTTCAAAGGTCGGGTCAGGAAAAGCAGGAAACAGGGTTACGGTGAACGTAACTTTCACTCAGTTCAAACTGGAGAACGGTTTGACGGTAATACTGCGGAAGGACAGCTCCGCGCCTGTAGTCGCGGTCGACGTTTGTTACCATGTCGGGTCAAAGAACGAGAAAAAGGGCAAGACCGGTTTCGCTCACTTGTTTGAACACCTAATGTTCGAAGGTTCGGAGCACGTCAAAAAAGGAGAGTTCGATCGCTACATCTCATTGGCAGGCGGATACAATAATGCGTACACCACGGAGGATGTCACAAACTACTATGAAGTTCTTCCGTCGAACCAGCTTGCGCTTGCCCTGTGGCTCGAGAGCGACAGGATGCTGAAATTCGGCGTGACGGAAGAAGCTTTCTCCACGCAGCGCGAAGTCGTCAAAGAAGAAAAGCGGTGGAGGGTCGACAATCGGCCGTACGGGAATACCATGGAGAGACTCCAGCAGCTGGTTTTTCCGGCGGGTCAGTATCACTGGCCTGTCATCGGTTCGATGGAGGATCTGGACGCTGCCGGTATGAACGACGTCCGCGAATTCTACGAACGATATTACGTCCCGGACAACGCTGTTTTAGTGCTCAGCGGGAATATAAACGAAGGCGAAGCGGAAAATCTCGTGAGAAGATACTTCTCGGACATACCTCCCGGTCCCAAACCCGTCGGACAACTTGCATTCGAAGACAGACCGATCGACGGCGAAGTCACCGATACGCTCAAGGGAGACGTTCCGGCTCCGGCGGTGTTTGCGGCATATAAGGTCCCGCCCGAGGGATCGCATGAGTATTACGAGCTGGGCAACGTCGCGAAAATACTTTCAGACGGGAACAGCTCCCGTCTGTACAAGAGGCTCGTTTATGACATTCAGGCTGTCTCAGAATTTGAAGTGTCTATAGAAGGAATGGAGAAGGCCGGGATTTTTCTTTTTTCTGCATTCGTTGCCCCGGGACATTCGGAAGAAGAAGTTCTGGCGATTTTCGATGAAGAGATAGCGAAGATCAAGGGTTCAATGGTGACGCCGTACGAGTTTGAGAAGTCGCGGAATTCCACGCTCTTTTCTTATGCCGGCAGGTTGTCAGCCAACAGCGGTGTGGCCGATGCCCTGGCACATTATCAGAGCATATTCAACGACGCCGGCATGATAAACTCGGAAGTCGGGCGGGAACTTGCGGTAACCAGGGAATCATTGAGGGGCGTTGCCTCGGACCTCCTTGTGAAGGAGAACCGCGTTGTCATCACATATTATCCCTCCGATCATGCATGACCGAGAATTTCGGTCTATCGACGATGAAGAAATTGCACCGCATAAAATCCCGATGAAAAAGATATGAAAGCTTCCAGAAAATCTTCGCCGGACAGAACGCGTGCTCCTAAGCCCGGCCCGGCAGGTAAAGTATCCTTCCCGAAACATTTTGAAAAGAAGTACGCCAACGGTTTCAAGATCTTCGTGGTGGAAAATCATCAGCTTCCCATTGTTACCGTCGGTTTCGTCATGAGGAGCGGGGCTACTTTCGACGGCCGCCTCCCCGGTCTTGGGAGCATTACGTGCGAACTTATGACAAAGGGGACAAAGAAGCGGGGAGCCACTCAGATTGCCGAAGAGATAGACTTCATCGGCGGATCTCTATCACAAAGCGTGTCCTGGGATGCGAGTCAACTGTTTCTCTCGGTTCTCAGGAATCATTTGGCGGCGGGCTTCGAGATACTCCGCGACGTCGTTATGAATCCTACGTTTCCGGCCAAGGAGATCGGAAGAGTGAAAGCACAGCGAATTGCGTCGATACAACAGTTGAAAGCCGACCCCGGTTATCTTGCCGACACGAAATTTTCAGCGGTACTGTTCGGCAAGCACCCTTACGGTAATGTCATGACCGGGACCGAGAAATCTATCGGGGAAATGACTCGTGGAGACCTCGTCGCTTTTCACAGGACTTTCTATACACCGGACAATTCGTTCATGGTTTTCGCGGGCGACATTACCCCGAACGAAGCGGAAAAATACGTCGGGAAATATTTTGCCAAATGGAAAGGAAAACATAAAGCGACCGCTGTGGATCGACCTGAACAGCCGGTTCTGAACGGCAGGGTATTCATCGCCGAAAAGCCGGGTGCGGTCC
>JAJYOS010000151.1 GCA_021796055.1 Bacteroidota bacterium | reverse complement strand
CTGTGCCATGATTTCATGTATTACGGCGTACTTGTTCGAAGCATAGTGGACGTTCTGCAACGAACTCAGCTGCGACACGTGCTCATCAAGAAGTTGCTTATAAGCTTTCTTGGAATTGTAAATCGGATTTACTCTCGTTAGCCGTTTGTCGAGATCCGCTTTTTGATCTTCGCTTACCCTGAATTCTTCTACGTCTATTTTCATCATAATCCTTTCCGCGCGACATTCGCGATTGTCCCTACCATGGAAATTAGAAATCGCGCGCGACTCTTTCAGCTTCTCATAGAAACATTCCTGAATGCCGTCCTCGTAGTTTGCGACTAAATCGGGGAAGCGCTATCAACTACCACGTAACGCGAGCAGGCGAAAAGAAAAGTTCGACCATAATTTCAATTACAACCGCCTTACCGACAGCTTTGCAGACACATGCTCCTATCATTGGACCTATTGGCATAGGCCGCTTTGGTTATCAAGAGGTCGCGTGACCGCCAGATTTTATTTGCCTGAATAGTCTGCGCTCTTCTTCAGGCTGGGATCGGGGAGCGAGCTCAGCAAGCCCTCTTCAGCAGAGAGTACGACAGCCATGAGCGATACACCGTAATACATGAAATCATGGCACAGAGTCTTCCCGATAAACTTCTCGCTATCGGAAGCGCCGAGTGCGACGTAAAGGGGATTCAATTTGCCTTCGGGGGCGGCGGCATGAAATAAGGAAGGATATTCTTCCTGTATTCTTAAGATCTTGCCGAGATCGCCGGACGCGATTACATCGGAAAGCTTCTCATCGAATTTTTCGCCTGGCTCGAACCTCTCTTCCCCGTAATATCCGTAACGCATGAGGTCGAGCCTGTGAACGGGAGAGCCCGTCCCAATGACGGCGAAAGTGCCTTCCGTCTTCTCCAGAGCGGATTTGATTGCCTCCCCAAACTTAAAATGTGTTTCCGGATCGGATGAGTTGATGGACACCGGAACAACTTTCACGTTTCGACCAGGGAACATGAAATAGAGAGGAAGCCATGCGCCATGGTCGAGTCCCCAGGATTGAGATCCAACGACTTCCAATCCTCTCTCGGCGGAAAGATCGACGATCTTTTTCACGATCGCCAAGTCGTTTGTCGCTTCATAAGAATATTTGTAGAGCTCTTCCGGAAAGCCATAATAGTCCTGTATACACGGGATGCTTTCGCGAGATTCAACCTGGAAATCTCCCCGACTTAAATAGTGAGGCGAGCAGACGACCACGGTACTGACTCCGCGCTGGATCAGCACTCGTCCAAGATTCTCGTAGACATCATGAATTCCCGTTCGCTCGACAAGCGAAGTTGGCGCTCCATGCGATAGATATGACGTCAGGACGATATTACCCATTAATTACAACTCACCTTTCCATGGCGATCACTGATTTAGAAATGTGTTGTCAAGCCGCATTTGACGGATCAAACCGTCGGCAGCCGCTACTCAGAAAACAATCGTAAAAACGGTACGTTCCCCGGGTTTCGACCAAACGCTTATCAGAGCGCGATGCAAATGGAGTATCTGGCGGGACAAGCTGAGCCCTATTCCCGATCCGCTGTCTTTCGTAGTGAAAAACGGAATGAAAATCTTCTCCTGAACTTCTCTCGGGATGCCGGCGCCGTTGTCTTCAACTCGGATCGCTATTTTCCCTCTCTCCTCGAGATGTGCTGACAGCTCAATTTTCCCATCCTCTTTTCCTTCGAGCGCCTGGATTGAATTCATCAGGAGGTTGAGTAGCACTTGTTCCAGTAGGTCGGGATCCGCCGTCAATTCCAGCGATTCTGGTTCGACGGAGATAGCGAGCTTTATCGCGCTCTTGCCAAGGGACGATCCAACAAGCTGTTCAACGCGTTTGAACAGCGTAACGATTGGGAAGATCTTGAATTTGGGATCGGGCACGTGAGTAAGTGTTCTGTACGAATTCACGAAACGAAGCAGTCCCTCGCTTCTCGTTTCGATCGTTCTCACCGCGGTCTGAACGTCGCCGAAGATCGGCGGCACCGGTTCGCCCTGCTCGCGGGAGTCCGTGCCGGAATCTGTCAGTAGCTTGTTCGCGGTGGAGGCGAGAGAAGCTATGGGAGCTATTGAGTTGACGATCTCATGCGTAAGGACACGTATGAGATTCTGCCAAGCGTCGAGCTCGACTTCCTCCATTTCACCTCGCAAGTCCTGAAGCGAAGCGAGCGTGTAAACGATCCCCCTCATTCTGAATTCGGAAGTCTGAATCGCCAGGCGCACGGAGAGATTGTCGTTTTCCACGCGGACGAGATTTCTTCCCCTGCGATTCGTATCCCTGACTGCGTCAAGTAGATCCGGACTTAGAACACCGAGTTCCTTCACGTTTCTCAAAGAAGGCATGCCGATGAGCCGCTTCGCGGCGCGGTTAATCACGTCCACCTTTCCGTCGGGCCGGAACACAATGAGTCCGACGCTGAGCCGCTCAACGACAAACTGGAAGTATTGAAACTGATCCTCCCTCTCGGCCCTCATCTTCTCGAATCTCTGCGTAATTCTGTTGAAGGTCCTGTTCAGTTCGTCGAAGGCCTTGCTCCTCCCCGCGAGGCTGAATGTCTGCGTGAAATCCTCTGCTTCTATAGCCTCAAGGAACCTAGCCATGTTTCGGTTTTTCTTCTCAATCCACCTCGAAAGCGCAAAGACCTGGTACGCGGCCAGCACCCCCATCAGCGCCGCAATCTTATATAGTTCGATACCGAACAGGAAGTAGGCCAGGAGGCACAGCGTGCACGTCAGGAGTATAACACGAAAGACCGTTGCCAAACGGAAACGGTCAAGATGCATCGGATAACTCTTCAGGGTTATAATCCGTACTTTCTCATTCTACGGTAAAGGGCGGTCCTCGTCAGACCGAGTTCCTTCGCCGCAGCGGATACGCTGCCGTCATGTTTCTTGATTACTGTCTCAATGTGTTTCTTCTCGACCTGCAAAAGAGAATGATCCGGCCCCGCGGCGTTTTCCCGCGAGACGGCTGAAGATGATGAGAGGATCTCTTCCGGCCTGATAGAATCAGAGTCCGTAAGTATAACGGCTCTTTCGATGACGTGCTGAAGTTCCCTCACGTTACCGGGCCAATGATAATCGCCCAGCACCCTGATCGTATCCGGAGATACATGTATGTGAGGCTTGTGGTACTTTCTTCCATAAATTTTCATGAAGTGCTCTACGAGAAGAGGAACATCATCTCTTCGCTCTCTGAGAGGGGGCAAGTTTATTTCTACAGTGTTCACCCTGTAAAGGAGGTCCTCTCTGAATTTCTTCTGCGCCACCATTTCATGGATCGGCGCGTTGGTGGCGGTGATGAGGCGAATATCGATCGGTCGGGGAGTATCAGAGCCCACCCGCATTACTTCGCGCCTTTCTACAACCGCAAGAAGTTTCGCCTGAAAAGAAAGCGGTAGGTTTGCAATTTCGTCAAGAAAGAGTGTGCCTCCAGAAGCGACCTCAAATCTTCCCATACGCTCATTGGTCGCTCCGGTGAAGGAGCCTTTTTCGTGTCCGAAGAGTTCGCTTTCAAAAAGCGACTCTGTCACCGCGCCCATGTCGACCGGGATAAATGGATTCGTTCCCCTGTTCGAAAAGCGATGTATGGCCCGGGCGACCAGTTCCTTACCCGTCCCGTTCTCGCCAAGTAGGAGTATGTTTGCCTCGGTGGCGGCCACCTTTCGTATCGTCTCGAAAACACGAACCATTGCAGGAGACTTACCGACCATGTCTAGGAAAGGCTGATCAAGCTCGGCGCTAAGAAATTTTTCCCTGTTGCGCGATGCCTCCAACTCAACTCTCGATTCCCGAAGCTTCAGTGCCGATGAGAGCGTGGCGAGTATCTTTTCATTCTGCCAAGGCTTTACGACGAAATCGGTCGCCCCTTCCTTGATAGCTCTGACCGCCGTGTCTATATCGCCGTATGCCGTTATAAGTATGACTACCGCGGCCGGGTCTACCGAAAGGATCTTGTTCAGCCATCGAAAACCTTCTTCCCCAGTCGTTACACCCTTCGCGTAATTCATGTCAAGGAAGATGACGTCGTAAGTTCTCGATTTCATCCTTTCTTCGATCTTTCGGGGGTCCTTCTCGGTTTCGACGGATGACAAGTGTGGTTTGAGAAGGAGTTCGAATGCAGTCAATACGGCTATGTCGTCGTCTACAATTAAGGCGCTTCCGCTTTTCTCTTTTGTCGATGCCATGGAAAAATCTAATAATCCTTTGCTTCTAAAGCGAATTTTTGCTTGAAATGGTCTGATTCCCGTAGTGTATCAAATCCGCACACTCGCTGTGCCAAAATCGTACAGGTGAAATTTTCGATACGCGAATCCGGTTTATATATAGGTTGAATTAATCAGGCATAATCTTTGGAGCTTAATCAAAACAATTACATGTTGATGACAACAACAGACTTTCGGGAATGATTCGACTTTACAACCTAAGAAAAATTTACCGAACAGGTCAAGTCGAAACGACCGCCATTGCCAACGCTAATCTCCGAATCGATCCCGGAGAATTCGTGGCAATCACCGGCCCTTCCGGCTCCGGCAAGACTACCTTGCTCACCATACTCGGGCTCCTCGATAGTCCGACCGAAGGGCAGTATTACTTCCTCGATGAGGAGGTGTCGAAGTTGACTGAGAAGCGGCGCGCGGATCTTAGGAGAAGGAACATTGGCTTCGTCTTCCAGAATTTCAACCTGATTAACCAGCTCACAGCCTACGAAAACATTGAACTGCCGCTTCTCCACATGGGTATAGCTTCCTCGCAGCGAAAGGATATGGTGATGGCCGTGATGGATAAGCTGCGTATTACTACAAGGAGAAACCACTATCCGCAGCAGCTCTCGGGAGGACAACAGCAGAGAGTCGCGGTCGCGAGAGCCGTGGTAGGAAATCAGCGAGTGATCCTGGCAGATGAGCCTACGGGTAATCTCGATTCGAGGAACGGGGAGGAAGTGATGGAGCTTCTCGCGAGACTGAACGAGGATGGTACGACGGTCGTCATGGTCACGCACTCGACTGAATACGCCAGCTGGGCAAATCGTGTGGTACAACTTTTTGACGGTCACGTGACCAATGAAAACATTTTGGAAGGGAAGAGGAGTGTTTCGGAGCTATCTTAAGACGATCTTCAGAAACATTTCGGGATCCAAGATTTACTTCTTCATAAATGTCGCGGGCCTTTGCATAGGGTTCACGATCTTCACTTTAATAGTGCTCTACGTCCTGAACGAGCTTAACTACGATACCTTCAACAAGAAGGCCGACAGGATATACAGGGTCGTTGAGCTTCAGAAGTCTCCGGGCGGGCAAGTCCAGCGAGTGGCCATAACGATGCCGGCACTTGGACCGGCGTTACAGAGCGAGTTCCCGGAGATCGAGAACACAGCGAGACTTCTTATATGGCCAACGGTACTATGTCATCATCAGGAGAAGCGCTTCTACGAGGACGGGTTATCTTTTGCCGACTCCAGCATTTTCAACATCTTCACTTTTCATTTCTTAGAAGGCAACCCATCCACAGCCCTCGATGATCCATATGATATTGTCATTGACCAGTCCGCCGCAAATAGGTACTTCGGCGATGCTGATCCAATTGGTAAGTCCATATCCGTAGAAGCCGAGTTTGGCCAGAATGCATTTCAGGTAACGGGAGTTATTCGGGATTTTCCCAAGAATTCTCACCTAAGTTTCAGTATGATCGCGTCGCTGAGCACACTACAAAAGGAATATAGTCCTTTCATAGGATGGGCTGACAATGATGTTGCGACCTATGTTCTCTTGCACAAAGGTTACAAATCGGAAGTTATCCAGAGAGGACTACCTGAGTTCTTGGCGACCAACCTTCCCGAAAACCTCTGGAAAGGCTTGGCTATCTATCTTCAGCCGCTAAAGGATATCCACCTTTACTCAGGTAACATTCTGTACCAAATGAATCATGACGAGGGCAATATTGACACGGTGAGGCTGTTTAGTTTAATAGCATTCTTTGTGATCTTTCTTGCCTGCATAAACTTCATTAACCTGACGACCGCGCGCTCCGCGATCCGGACCCGGGAGGTGGGAATTCGCAAGCTGCTGGGCTCATATCATTCTCACCTCATTTACCAATTCATCGGGGAATCTATCGTGATTTCCTTCGTGGCTTTGCTTCTCTCATTCCCTTTGGTAGAGGCGATTCTCCCAACCTTCAATTCAATGATGCGCGGCAGAATAATCGTATCCTATGACAACCAGATCCCATTCCTGCTAGGTCTTTGCGCGGTGGCACTGGTGGTGGGTCTTGTGGCCGGAATCTACCCCGCTTTTTATCTTTCATCATTTCGCCCCGCGGACTTGCTAAAGGGAAGATTCAGCTCGAGCAAGAGAGGTATCCTTCTCAGAAAGATCCTGACAATTTCGCAGTTCGGCATCGCAATCGGTTTGGTTACAGCGACAATTGTCGTCATGATGCAGATGGACTTTATGTCGAGCAAGCCTCTCGGCTTCAACGAAAACAGCTTAATGTATATCCCCCTCCGTGACGGCCGGTCGCGCAGCAAGATACAATTGCTGAAACAACAGCTGCTCACCAATCCGAAGATTGTCGCCGTTTCGGCCGGGGAGCTGACTGGATCCAGCGGCACTCAAGGCCGAGTATCTATTCTAGGAAGTGACGGCCTGTCAAGGCGGATTGTACGGGAAGGGTTCGTCGATTATGGCTACACACAAACCATGGGTATGGCGCTCATTGAAGGGAGACCGTTCTCTGCAGCTAATCCCTCTGACTCATCGTGCGTTATTGTGAACGAGACCATGGTAAAGTCCTTCGGCTGGCATAATCCAATTGGGAAAAAAATTGAAACCGCTAACGGTCCCGTGTTTACCATAATCGGTGTAGTGAAAGATTTCAATTACTTCTCTTTGCGAAACAGAATCGACCCTCTTGTCATGTGGCTTGCTCCTCAAATGTGCAGGTATCTTCTCGTCAGGATTCGATCCAAAAATTCCGCGTCGACGGTCCGTTTCGTTCAAACAACGTGGAACACGTTGTTGCCAAACCATCCGTTCGAGTATGGGTTTCTATCTAATTACCTGGACAAGCAATATGGAAATGAGCGGGAGAACGAGCACCTGCTAATAATGTTTTCGCTTGTCGCGGTGCTGGTTGCCTGTCTAGGGCTTTTCGGTTTGACGCTGCACACGACGGAACAACGCATTAAAGAAATCGGAATTAGAAAAGTGCTCGGGGCATCCATCTCCGACATAGTTTTTTTACTTTCGCGCGAGACGATATGGCTGGTGTTAATCGCCTGCCTATTTGCGTGGCCGGTCGCGTTTTATTTCATGGCGCGGTGGCTTAACGGCTTTGCATACAGGATCGACCTCACTCCATTGACATTTATTTCTTCAGGGGTTCTGGTATTTACGATTGCTATGCTTACGCTTAGTTTCCAGGCGATCAATGCCGGACTTTCGAATCCGGCCAAAGCGCTGCGATACGAGTAAGGAACATACCGTGAAAAGTCACTTGAGTTTTTATGCTACCAGGTCGGTTTGCCCCGACCAGTTTAATTTCCCAAGAACTATTGCAGAACTTGAATAGAGGTGATCCGATGCCAACTTCATTTAACGGGACCCACTGCACAGCAGTGATTCTGAATGCCAACGTGCGAAACGTTTACGAGCGGGCTCGAAAGCTCTCTAAATCGGACCTTCCCATTCTCATCTCAGGCGAGACGGGAACGGGAAAAGAGGTCCTATCAAGGTTCGTCCACGATAACTCGCCAAGGAATTCTACCGGCGATTTTGTCGCTCTAAACTGCGCGACCATTCCCGATCATCTTATAGAAACCGAACTCTTCGGGTATAGCAAGGGGGCGTTCACCGACGCCCGTGCCGATAAGATAGGACTACTTACAATCGCCGACAACGGAACTCTCTTTCTGGACGAGGTCGCGGAGATGAGCCTCGCGGTGCAGAAGAAGCTCTTGAGAGCCCTGGAATATCGGGAGTTCTACCCAGTTGGTTCCGTCACACCGAAAAAGGCGAACTTCAGACTCGTGTGTGCCACGAGTGAGAACCTTGGCAAGATGGTTGCCGAAAAAACCTTCCGCGTGGATTTATATCATAGAATACAGGCGTGTGAACTGACCCTGCCTCCATTGCGGGACAGAATTGACGAAATCCCATTGCTGGCAGGATATTTTCTCGAATTGAACGGCCGTCGAGATGTCATCATGTCGCCTGACGTGACGGAAATATTCTCATGCTACAACTGGCCAGGCAACATACGAGAGTTAAGAAATGTCGTCGAATATGCGCTCGCAGTACTTGACGAGAACGAACGCGTCATAGAAGTATATCACCTCCCTGAAGAGAAGTTCTACGGAATGAATTGCGGAATCCTGAGAGGCATGACCCTCTCACTCAAGGAAAAGGAAAGGTGCTTTAGGGAGAACCTTGTGCGTGCCACGATGACTGCCTGTTCCGGAGACTACAAATCTGTAGCGCAGACGCTCGGAACTTCAAAGAGCACTGTCTATGAGATCGTTGCCGGGAAGAATTCAAGAGTCTCGACCCCGGCAGTCGTGGAGGATTAACTTCCTCTCGCTAAGCCCAAAGATCGCCGGATGCAGCAGATGACAAATTGCCGTAATGCTGTTCCACGTTACATCTGAAGAATAGCCGCCAGCGCTCGCGTTGGCGGCAACAATCGTTGTCCACTTGAACAGCGTCGGTGCCGTCTTACGGTAATCGCTATGCCCCGCCTTTAACCATGTCCTAGAAATACGAAGTGCGGTTCATTGGTCGAGATAAGCCCTTTCAAACCGGACAGCATACCAATTTTAGATCACAAAACTTCACATACCTTGGGCTCTTGATGAACCATTTTCCGGAGTTTCGGAACGTACGACTCGTTGTTTTCCAGAATTTCGGAAAACTAGCGAGAGTTACTTCATATCCGCTTCAGAATCGAAGGCGCAAAGGCGGCACGCCATTCGCAAGAATCTTCTCGTGAACAAAACCGGAGATATGAAATGAGCTACAAGAAGAGCCGCTACAATGTGATAGCCAAAAACGATAAAGGGTCTCGCCTCTTCAATTCGAGGACGGGTGCCATAATCGAACTCGATAAGTTCGATCCCCTCTTCCCTTCCTTTGCGGAAGCCTGGAAGCAACAGAAGTTTGAGCTCAGCGACCATGTTTGGTTTTCCTCGCTTAGAGATACCGGATTTGTAGTCCCTGAAGAAGCGAACGAAATCTCGGATTACATGGCATCATTCGATGTAATGCAAAAGACAAACGACCACATGAGCCTCATTTTAATGCCCACGGAGCAATGCAACTTCCGTTGCGTCTATTGTTATGAGAGCTTCTTGAAGCCCCAGATGAACAAGAAGATGCAGGAAGGGTTGAAGAAGTATATTTCCACAAACATGGAAAGAGTGAAGCTCTTTTCAATAGAATGGTTTGGCGGCGAACCTCTTCTGGGCAAGGAGGTCATCAGAAACATTTCCACTCACGCGGTGGCTCTCTCCAGGGAACAGAACGTCCCTTTTCGTTCAACGATCACGACGAATGGATACCTTTTGGATCCTGACACATTTGACGAGGCGGTCACGGAATGGAACCTTAACAGATTTCAGATCACCATTGACGGCCCAAAGGAATTCCATGACAAGCGGCGAGTTCTCGAAGCGGGCGGCCCAACTTTCGACAAGATCGTCTCCCACCTTGAGTATATCGCGAAATCGAATTATTCCGATCTCATGTACGTTGTCAGAATGAACGTCGACAGAGAAAATCTTAAGACCGTTCCGGAGTTCGCCCGTATTCTCAAGGAGATTGTAGGCGACGATAGGAGGGCGAGATTTTTCGCCAGGCCGGTATGGGGAAAAAGCGATTGTGATCTACTCACCAACTTCGAATCCCGAAGCCTGAGAAAGCAAATGGTTGAGATATGCGAGGAAACCGGGCTCCATTTGTTCGACACCGACCTCTTCCTGCAACCCGGAGGAGGGATGTGTTACGCCGCAGATGCTCACTCGCTCGTCGTCGGACCGGACGGCTCGTTGTACAAATGCACTTCCGCGTTTGAGCTTCCAGAAAACCTCGTGGGTCATCTCAACGAAGACGGGACAATACAGCTCAACATGGAAAATTACACCCTATGGGTGAAGCCCGGCACCGAAAAATACTCGCAATGCCGCCA
>JAJYOS010000150.1 GCA_021796055.1 Bacteroidota bacterium | reverse complement strand
AAGAGGTCGTTGAAAACAACCCTCGAATATAGCGGATTTTTTGCCTCCGTCCAAAACTCTCCACCGCGGATTTACCTGAGGGCTTAGGAGGTAGCCAAGAGCATTCTGGCGCCCCTGCCAGGACATGGGGAGTCCTTATGCATGAAAGAGGGGTCATGGTCGCCCCCGGCAGTGGTGATCGATTTTCCCTCCTTCCTATGCAATCGCCCTAGAGCTGCCAAATTCATCCCGCGATGCAACGCACCCTCTCCTCCAGGAGCAAATGCTGTGGGACGCAGCCTGCTCAATACGCGGAGAAAAGGACGCCCCGAAGTTTAAAGACTACATTCTTCCTCTCCTTTTTGTCAAACGACTTTCCGATGTTTTCGACGATGAGATCCAGCGTCTCAGCGAGACGTATGGATCACGCGAGGTCGCACTCGACATCATGGAGCACGACCAGGCCTCGCCTGCATCAACGAAGCTGGTTCGTTTCTATATACCCCCCGAGGCGCGTTGGTCGGCAGTGAGCGGAAGGGAAACATTCAACTGGCCAGAAGACAAACAACCGAAGTCTCTCGGCGAGCAATTGACGACCACTGTTCGTTCGATCGTGAAATACAATCCGTCTCTTGCTGGAGTCATCGATACCGTTGACTTCAACGAGACCCGTAATGGAGAGCGTGAAATCACTGACACGGCATTGAAGAAAGTGATCGAGACTTTTTCCGATCGCCGCTATCGTCTTGGCTTGCACGACGTTGAGCCAGACTTTCTCGGTCGTTGCTACGAATATCTTCTCAGGAAATTCGCTGAAGGTCAGGGTCAGAGTGCGGGTGAATTCTTCACACCGACTGAAGTCGGATTCCTCATAGCAGAGATTTTGCGACCGCGTCCTGGTGAAGAGTGCTATGACTACGCATGCGGCTCGTTCGGCCTCCTTGTAAAACTGCAGCTGGTCTCGCGTCGGCTTGATTCACTGTCAAAAGTTTCTTTGAAGTTATACGGACAGGAACTGACTGGCTCGAGCTACGCCATCGCTTGCATGAACAAGATTATTCATGATATGGAAGGCGAAGTGGTACGCGGAGATTCGATGCGAAATCCGAAATTCAGGGAGAGTGATGCAAGCCTGAAGAAATTCGATATCGTGGTCGCCAATCCAATGTGGAACCAGCCCTTTGATTCCGACGTATATGAGAACGATGCGTTCGGACGATTTGAAGAGCAGGGCGGCATAACTGCAGGCAAGGCTGATTGGGCGTGGCTGCAGCACACAGTCGCTTCGCTTAAAGAAACTGGACGAGCAGCGGTCGTTCTTGACACAGGCGCAGTGACGCGGGGAAGTGGCAGTAAAAATGAAGACAAAGAGCGCAACATCCGCAAATGGTTTGTTGAACATGACCTTGTCGATGGAGTGATACTTTTGCCTGACAATCTTTTTTATAACACAACTGCCGCGGGCATCATCATCGTTCTCCGCAAGAACAAGCCGAAAGATCGGAAAGATAAAATCGCTCTAATCAACGCAAGCCAGGAATTTCGAAAGGGCACGCCAAAGAATTATCTGCCAGATGAGGTGATAAAGAAGTTAGCCGAAGCATTTCAGAAAGCCGAACCGCAGGATAAATTTGTTGCCGTCATCACGAATGAAGAAGCCGCGAAGAATGATTACAACCTCTCGCCGTCGCGTTACTTGACGAATGGAACGAGCGGAAACTTCCGTGAAGTGGCTGCGATTGTCAAGGACATGGAAAGTATTCAAAAGGAAGCTGAGACAATCAATGAAGAGTTGAAGAAATATCTGGGCTATCTCAAATGAGTAATCTCTGGTCAACCAAAACTCTCGGTGAACTTTGTGAGAAACCTCAATACGGATTTACGGCAAGTGCTTCTCTCGATGCGATGGGTCCTCGCTTTCTACGAATAACCGATCTTCGAAATGGAACTCTCGATTGGAATAGTGTCCCGTTTTGCGCATGTTCCGATGATGACCGAGAAAAGTATAGGCTCAAGACTGGTGATATTGTTGTTGCCCGAATAGGCGCTACCACAGGTAAGACGTCTCTGGTTATTAGTCCGCCAGACGCAGTATTTGCATCATACCTTATTCGCTTCAGGGCAAAAGACGCTCTGAATCCATTCTTCCTTTTCTTCTTCACACAGTCAGAGGACTACAGAGCGTGGATTGATGGCAACAAAGGGAACAATTTGAAGGGCGGAGTCAATGCCAGTCTCCTAGAACAGATCGAGGTTACCCTTCCGCCCAGGCCAGAACAGGAAAAAATCGCCGCTGTCCTCTGGAAAATTCAGCGCGCAATTGAAACAGAAGAAAAGCTCATTGCGACTGCAAGGGAATTGAAGCAGTCCGCCATGCACCAGCTTTATACAGAGGGACTCCGCGGCGAGCCGCTGAAGGAAGCGGAAATTGGAGCAGTACTTGGTAGCTGGACGGTAGGAACCTTGGAAGATCTTTGTGATTTGAGAAAGGAGGTTTGCGAACCTGAAAACGCAAAGACAAAGGTCTATGTTGGTCTTGAACACATAGATGGTGGTCTCACGCGATTAACCCGTTTCGGCAACCCGAGCCAGGTTGTAAGCTCTAAAAACCGCTTCTATCCAAATGATATTCTTTACGGAAAACTCCGTTCCTATTTGGACAAAGCTGTGGTGGCAGAAACTGAGGGCATTTGTTCAACTGATATTCTTGTATTCATTCCCAAGTCTTCAGTGCCGCCCGATTTCTTAGTAAATCTCATCCACACGAGAGAATTTATCGACTATGCAGATAGGACAACACATGGTGTAAACCATCCAAGGACCTCGTGGGTAGGTTTGAAAGATTTTAGATGTGCAATCCCGAGCCAAGCGGAGCGGGAGGAGATAGCCAAAATACTCCTAGCCATTGACAAAAAACTTTCTATCCATGAACGAAAGCGTGTTACTTTGCAAGAACTATTCAAGACGATGCTTCACAAGTTGATGACAGCAAAGATTCGAGTGAACGATTTGGACATAGACACAACCGAGGTAACTTCATGAGCGCCCCTCTCGCCAACGAAGCCGCCACGGTTCAATTCCCACTCGTGAAATATGCGGAAGACATTGGCTGGATGATTGTGCCTCCTGATGAAGCGCTGCGTTTGCGCGGCGGTGAGGCGGGACTATTCTTCTTTAAGGTGCTCGAAGAAGCGTTGATCGGGCTCAATAAGGGTCTCGTCACCTCCGAGAACGTCCATTCCATAATCCAACGTATGGAAAGCGTTCCAAAGACAATTGAAGGCAATCGCGAGATCCTCGGCTGGCTGCGCGGTGAGAAGTCCATTTACGATGACCAGGAGAAGCGTGATCGGAACGTGACGCTGATTGATTACACGAATCTCAAGAAAAACGTCTATCATGTCACCTACGAATGGGCTTTCAGAGAGGGAGACAGAAAAGGGAATCGTGCGGACATCGTATTTCTAATCAACGGTGTGCCAGTAGCAATCGTAGAGAACAAAAACCCGAAGCTTCCAGACGCCATGGAGCGTGCCGTCAAACAATTCCGCCGCTACGAAATGGAGACACCCGAATTGCTAACAATGCCTCAGCTCTTTAACGTGACGCATTTGATTGAGTACTTTTATGGCGTGACCTGGAACTACGCACGGAAATATATCTTCGAGTGGAAAACGCAGCGGGAGGAGTCATACAAAATTGCCGTCCAGACTTTTTTCGATATACCGCGATTCCTCATCACTCTCAAAGAGTGGATAATGTTCTTTGTGAAAGATGATGAGTTGAAAAAGACTGTCTTGCGTCAGCATCAAACTCGGGCAGCCGCAAAAGTCGTTAACCGCTGCGCTGATCCCGAGAAAAAGACAGGGCTCATTTGGCATACTCAAGGATCTGGCAAAACTTTCACCATGATCACCGCTTCAAGGCTCATCCTTGGAAACAAAGATAAGTTTCCAGGAGCGACCGTGATGCTCATCGTGGACCGCAATGAGTTGGAAGGACAGTTGTCTGGATGGGTCGAGCGCCTCGTTGGAGAAATGCAGGGACGCGGCATTAACATCGAATATGCCTATAGCGGTGCACGGCTGCAGGATTTGTTGGATTCAGATTTCCGAGGTCTGATTATTTCCATGATTCACAAGTTTGATGGAATCAAGAAAGACTCCTGCAAACGTTCCGATTTCTTCGTCCTTATCGATGAGGCGCACCGCTCCACAGGCGGTGATCTCGGAAATTACCTCATGGGAGCATTGCCAAACGCCACCCTCATAGGGTTCACAGGAACCCCGATAGATAAAACTGCTTACGGCAAAGGTACATTCAAGATTTTCGGCAAAGAAGACGAGAAAGGTTACTTAGACAAGTATTCGATCAGGGATTCCATTGCTGATGGAACAACCTTGAAGCTCCGTCACAGTCTCGCGCCGAGTGAGATGCAAGTGCCTGAGGAATTACTTGAGAAGGAATTCTGGAAGATTGCCGAGAGTGAAGGCGTCAGCGACATTGACGAGCTGAATCGAATCCTCGACCGCGCGGTAAAGCTGAAAGCGTTTCTCAAAGCAGATGATCGAGTTGACAAAGTGGCACAATTCATCGCGAAACATTTCAGAGAGAACGTCGAGCCGCTCGGCTACAAGACATTTCTCGTAGGCGTGGATCGTGAAGCTTGTGCGCTGTATAAGAAAGCGCTAGATAAATATCTTCCCCCAGAATATTCGACGCCGATCTACACAAAGAACTCGGAAGATGCTGTCGACCGACCTCTTGTTGCAAAGTATCAACTAACCGAGGCTCAAGAGAAGAACGTCCGCAAGATCTTTCCGAAGCCCGACCAGTTGCCAAAAATCTTCATCGTTACAGACAAGCTGCTCACTGGTTACGACGCCGATATCCTTTATTGTATGTATCTTGACAAGCCGATGCGTGACCATGTTCTCCTCCAGGCGGTCGCACGCGTGAACCGTCCATTTGAAGATGATAAGGGTGTCAGAAAGCCTTGCGGTCTCATTGTAGATTTCATCGGGGTATTGAAGGAGCTGAACAAAGCTCTGGCGTTCGATTCAGATGACGTAAGCGGAGTGATCGAAGACTTGGACGTTCTCTTTGCCCGATTCATAGAACTGATGAATGGTCCAGGGAGGGATTATCTTCTCGCTTCTGGAACAACTGGGAGCAATGATGAAAAGCTTGAGAAACTGCTCTACGAAACATTTCTTGACAAGGAAAAGAGACAGGAGTTCGTTGATTTTTACAAAGAGGTTGAATCCTTATATGAGATTCTATCACCAGATCCTCAATTGCGAGATTACGTTAAGGACTACAACCGACTTGCAGATATTTACTACATGCTTCGAAACGCTTACGGAAAAAAGACCACTTTTCTATCTGAGATCGCACACAAGACCGAAAGGCTCGTAAGGAAGAATGCCGTTACTTACGGACTCGACCAGCTGACCAAGCCAGTAGACTTCGATGAAGCTGCGTTGCAAGCCTTAAAAGAAAAGAAGAGTTCGGACAATGCAAAGGTGATCAACCTAATCACGAGCCTCATGCAGACTGCGGACAATCGTGGTATGAAGGAACCATATCTGATTTCCATAGGTGAACGGGCGCAGTCGGTATTAGAGGCACTGGAAGACCGTCAAATCTCTACCGAAAATGCTTTCAAGCAAATCGAAGTTCTTGTTCAGGAAAAGCTTGACGCTGAGAAGGCTCGAGCTGAGAGCGGCCTCGACGACGACACGTTTGAAATATTATGGTTTCTGCAAAAAGAAAAGATAGCCGACGCAAGCACGGTTGCAAAGGAAATAAGCTCTGTGTACAAGCGGTTTCCGAATTACTTGTCGAACGCAGACGAGTTGCGCCAGTTAAAAGCCGAGATTTACAAATCGTTATTGCGGGTGACCAGTGGTAAACGAATGGTTGAGCTCGCTGATGCAATTCTGGGGCTCAAGGGACAATGAATCCACGACGCAGAAACGAAGACACTCCCAAGGAATCTTTCAAAGCCAAGGTGCACTTCTGGGCATTGAAAGTACACGCTAAGCCAAAGCTTGTTCGTCTTCAAAAGATGAAAAGCAAGTGGGCATCCTGCTCGACAAATAGATGTCTCACATTTTCGGAAAGGCTTCTCGAAGAAAGCTCAGCCTTCCAGGATTTCGTAATTGTACACGAGCTGCTGCACCTGAAAATACCCAACCACGGAAAACTGTTTAAGAGTGTCCTTTCAGCTTATCTGCCTGGCTGGAAACGCTGGCAGAAGTTTGTTAGAGGATGAACCCGATGTTCGGGAAACCTAATATCAACTTCATTATCGATATCGAAAGGACTGACAAATGAAATTTGGTAAAGTGGAACGGATTTCACCGCGCGAGCTATGGCCGGATGAGGCACGCGATTTTACCCCTTGGCTGTCTTCGAACGAAGGTCTCGCCTTGCTTGCCGAAAAGATCAAGCTGGACGAACTCGAACTCGTTCAAACCGAGGCCAGAGTTGGTACTTTTAATGCTGATCTTGTTTGTAGGGTTCCTGGCGAAGAAGAACGCATTGTTGTCGTCGAAAACCAGTTTGGCAGGACGAATCACGACCACTTGGGAAAACTTATAACCTATGCGTCCGGATTGGATGCTGAAATCATCGTCTGGATTAGCGAGACATTCACAGAAGAACACCGGCAAGCCCTGGATTGGCTCAACAATACCAGCGATGGTTCCATGTACTATTTTGGTCTTGAGGTCTTCGGCGTTAAAATAGGCGATTCGGACCCAGGCCCTGACTTCGAGGTGAAGTCTAGTCCCAATGAGTGGGCTCATGCAGCGCGTGACTCAAAACAGCGAGAGGCTAGTTCAACGAAGCTCGATCAACGGCAGTTCTGGGAGGAGATCCGCGAGTTCTTCAAGACGAAGAAATCCCACCTTCAACTCCGTCAACCCCGCGCTCAACACTGGTATGAGATCTCAGTCGGCAGGTCAGGATTTCATCTTTCCCTCACCGTCAATACTCAGGTTGATCGGGCGGGTTGTGAATTGTACCTGTACGGCCCACAGGCGAAGCAAGCCTTCGACATGCTTGTCAAGGATAAAGAACCGATCGAGAAGGGACTTGGGCTGAAGCCTGAATGGCAGAGGCTTGAAGGAAAAGAAGCCTGCAGGGTAGTTACATACAGAGATGGATCGATCTACAATCCTGACCAAAGAAAAGAACTAATGGAATGGTTGCACTCCATGGCCGAAATATTCCACAAGGTCTTCGCCCCAAGAGTGAAAGCATTGAAACTTTCCGCAGAGGCAGAAGGCGAATGATGTGCCTTCGACGAAGTAGGCATTTGAAGGCTCTGGAATAAGCAGCAGCACAACTGACCATGACACCTTCGGAGAGATTTGAGATACTTAACAAATTCATTGGGTACGGTGATTTGGAACAAGCTCAATTATTTTTTCTGGGGCTCGAGGAAGGAGGCCTTCCATGGACTAGATCCGAGGAAGATGACCGGAAGATTACCCGACGGGCAACGCCTCCATATTTGACTAGAGATAAATGGGATGAGGACAATTCCGATTGGCGCGACTACTTCAAGATCACTAACCGAATGCAGACCTACCTCGCTACCACCTTGCGGCGAGCAGTGAATTATGTTCCCGCATGTGATCTCGAAATCCGACGATATTTTTTCGAGGAATTTGGATCGGCGTTCGAGTTCCAGACAAACTTTTTTCCTTTGGCATGTCCAAAACTGTCTATCTGGCCCCAGGAATACCCTAAGCTTTTCTTTGGTGATCGCAGTTTGAAGAAGGAGGAGTATTATAGCGAGTGCATCCAAAGCGATCGGGCCGAAGTAATTCGGAGACTCGTGAGAACTGTACGGGACTCCCGGGTTCAAAAATATATGGTCGTGATGGGTTACGCCCTGTGGGATGTCCTTCAAGAGAGAGTGTTTATGCCGGAGTGCATATTTTTCCCACGTGATCGGTCATGGAAGAGAGGCGGCAAAAGCACAGGTCTGTCAATCGTCACCAAGTGGTCAGAGGACAAGCGCTTTTGGCTGTGCGGTCATCCTAATGGCGGCTGGTTTAGCAAAGCTGTTGCTGATTTCATTGTAGACGAGATCAGAAACGGATGATTACGGCTCGCATAGAAATGAAACTTTGTTCTCCGGGAGCTAACGTGTCTTCGAATCAACTGACAAGAGGCCTTTAATGCCTAAACGACAATGACCAACAAACTCCGACCTGACAGTCGCTGGCAAACAAGCGGAGTCAAGTCTATCGACGACTTCACTCCGGTGCTTAACTCAATTTCATTTCTTGATGGCGTCTCCGAGGACGTCCAGAAAAGATTCGAACGAGTAAAGTCTATCTTATGTTTCAGTTACTATGACTACGAATTGCTCGACGTTGCTGCCGATTATGCATTACTGTCCCTCGAGTTAGCGATATCGCAGAGGTACACTCAGCTGGAACACCGGGAGCCAGGGAACAAAACGCTGAAACCACTCATCGCATGGGGCGTTAAGAACAATTTGTTCGAGCTAAAGGACCTCGCCTTACAATCCCTCGAGGCATTGAGAAACTTTTCTGCCCACCCAAGACGCTATCTCATCTCCGGATTAACGTCGATCGACCTAGTGCTGCACACTGTCGGACTTATCAATGGTATGTATCAAGATGTCGATCTTCGTCGTCAACGAAATAGTGTCATGGATCAGGTCAACGGAGCGTTGGAAGAGCTACTGCCCAATGGTGCCCTAGTCGAGGTGGGCGGGGCAAGGCTCAAAGTCTTCAAAACGGTCCTTCTCCACTACGAAAACAGAGTGAACCCGCCACTCTACTACTTCGCTTTCTGGAAGACATTCGATCTGACTCCCGACGAAAGCAATACGATACATGAAGGCGAACCGTTAATCATTCAAGCCACCCGATACGAGACTGTCGACGACTCTGTTGTGCTGATATCAGCTAATTCTTCCATTATCAGGATCGTCAAACCAAGCATCCCGGCAGATATAGAAGAGCTTTCCCGCTGGATAAGTGACCTCAACCAAAAACATACTCCTGAAGCTGCACATGTCCGGTTCGAGTTAAGCCTCCTCAGAACACAGATACAGAGATATTACTCGAGCGCCCCAGCTTCTCCTCCAAACGAGCACACTCCATGACCATCATTGCACCTGATGACATAAAATCACACAACTTGAGATCGTTCGCCTCCAGTTGCGCTGACCTGCAATTTCATCCATACACGCTATGGGTTTCAATGCGACCCCGCCAACTTTGGTCGCAAAGTAACAGGGGCGGCCTGCGAGCCAAACGGGTTTACCGAGGAATGCATAGACCGGTGGAAAGTAATGAAGCGACCTTTACCTACTGACTACGGCAGATCATATTTGACTGCTGAGGAATTTGTCGACCTTTGCAAAAATCTCGAAATCGAAGAAGTTACACTTGACCGACTCGAGTGGTTCGAAATGAAACGGCTCCTCATTCCCGTGCGAAGGGTTCTGGTCAATCCTGAGTATGCCAAATACATGTATAGGGTTGATAAAGATCCCGATAACCCGTACTTCATGAAGCCACAATTTGAGCTTCCTGGTGAGTTCCTTGAAGATCATCGCTTCTTAGAAAGAATTACCAATTGGATAAGTATTTGGGGCTACGGCGAGTTCTTTCATCCTTTGGACAAGAAAAACTACCGGTTCCTGCAAACACCTGCAAATTTCGAGTTCAGAGCATGGAAAGATTACAGGGTCGCCGCTGGCCAGATTAGGGGAGAAGAGCGCTTCGCCGACACAGCGCATCATTTTTACTCATATTGGCAGGCACTCCATGCCTGGGAGATCATGCAGGCAATGAAACTTCAAGTTTGGGTGGATACGTCCGACTTGGAAACGGTAAGAATGATATGGCAAGACATGTGGCCAAAAAACCAGAAGGGAATACCTGCAAAAGTTATTCGCACCATGAAGTTGCCCAAACATTACGATGTTACGAAAAGCATATTTGTCCTATGGAAGGTTGAACTTGCTGGGCTCGCCTTTTATGCAGAACTTCGTGACCGTCTCGCTTCGATATTTTGGGTGAATCATGAAATAATAGACCAGGAACATTTCGACTTGGCTCGGCAATTCTCCCAGAGAAACTTTTCAAGAGTAGCTCGCATTGCAGCACAACGCTACGCGCTCTCACAAGACAGACTTATTGAATTACTTAAGACACTATCAGAAAAACACTTTGAAGATCGG
>JAJYOS010000149.1:9576-10230 GCA_021796055.1 Bacteroidota bacterium | reverse complement strand
GAGGAGATCGACCGGATAATCTACATTGACAAGAGATGCGAGGCAGGCCGGAAGATTTTCTTCTTCATCTTTTGCCGCAACAACCACGGATACTTTCGGAAGTGTCCTGAACGGGTAAGGACCTTTTCGGGTTCGTCTCGCAAGGCGGGCGGCAAATGAGTAGAACGCGAGCTCTACCAAATAGAGAACTCCGAGGATTAGTAGAAGGAGAGTCAGCATCACTTTTTCCGAAGTTGCTCGATAATTTGTGCCTCGGCGGCCTGGACGGCCTGAAGAGAGGGATTTACCTCAAGAGCTTTCCTAAGCCACGCAAGCGTGCGATGCAGGTGTTTGAACGCATATTCATACTGGGCACGAACAATGAACATGCGCTCGTAGAAACCTAATATCTGCCGAGTATAGTCGTTGTGAATCTTCTGGGCCGCTCTAAAACCGTTGAGCCCCGCCTCACCGAATGGCACGTACGTAGTGTCTTTGGTTAATTCGTACAGCAATCCGTACGGTACTTTCTTGTACCCGTACAAATATTTGTCTTCAATCTCCGGCCCCACAAAAACTTGCCGCCTGTCCCGGATCGCTCCGGAAATTATCTCTCTTATATAATCGGAATAAGTGTGCTGAATGCTGCTCGGGTCGTACGGCAGGCCGTTCTCG
>JAJYOS010000149.1:0-9566 GCA_021796055.1 Bacteroidota bacterium | reverse complement strand
TACGGAGGTTCTCCTGGTACGCGCTGTAAATGGGATCGTCTGCCGGGAAGAGGAAAGGATACCTTTCATGCACCTGGGCAGCGTACCATGAACGCCTGAGGAGCTCTTTATCGATAACAATTACGTCCGGACGAACTTTGTCGACATGCTGGTAGTACAATGAACCCGCGACCCAATCGTCCCACTGGAAGGAAAGGATCACGGAATTGTGAGGAACGCTCGTCAGTATGTCCCTCGTGTACATTTCTACCGCGAAGTCGTTGTGCCTGTCGACTTTCGAGAAATTCTCCGCGGCGGAAAAACCTGGGAAGATCAAAAGCGCCGCGAGAGCGACAGCCCTAAGGCGTTTTTGTGAGACAAAACGCCGGAGGACGAACCGGAATCCTATAGCACCGAGCAGGGCGAGCGAGATGTATGCAAGGAGGAAATAGCTTGAGATGTTGTGAATACTATAGTTGGTCGCGTAAACTAGATCGCCCACGAGGAGAAGGAGGGTCCACCAGAACAACTTCCGTTGATAGATGAAGGATACGAACACTCCGGCGAGTATGAAGACCAAGGCAATCCTGTATTCAATGTACAGTGACGAGATGAAGACCCAGAATTGATGTTTGAATACCGCGAACGAACTGAACATCCAGGTATTAAATTGCTTTCCCGTAACCTGCCAGATGAACCTCTTGAAAGTATCCGGGTTCCCCCAGTTCATTAGCGGATTTTGTGACGCGCGAATGGGAAGATAGAGATAAAGAAACCCGGCGAGGAGTCCTCCGCATAAAGTGTAAAGTATTAGCCTTGGACTGAACTTCGTGTTCCTGTATTTGAGTACAGCGAGAAAAATGAGAGCTGGCAAAGTTAGGATCGTGGTCATGTGGTTGGTGAAGCCTAGGCCGAGGGCAAGCCCGGCGACAAACGCGCTTGACTTCTTTGGACTTGCGTAAAGGCCTAACCAGGTAAACATGATGAGTGAGAATAGGATAAGCTGTAGCGAGTATGACTCGACGCGAGTGCTTTCATCCCAGAACGTGAGAGAGAAGACAAGAGTGAAGGCCGCTATCAATGAGCTCCACCGGACAATGTCCTCGTTGTAGGAAGAGACGATGCGCGAGCTTTGCGATCCCTTAACGCTTCCGGACTTCTGCGCTTGCTTCGTTTCCCGCAAAGCGAAGACAGTTTGTGCCCTGAAGAAAGCGAGATACACGATGCCCGCGGCGATCGACGTACACAGCGCCGCGAACAGGTTGGCCCGCATGGCGACTTCGGGAAGGATGGGGATATGGACGAAGAGATAGCCGAGCAAGGTGTAAAGTGGATAACCGGTGGGATGAGCTATTCCGAGTGTCCACAGGTCGGTTGTAAGTTCTCCTCCGTCTATATAGGGGATGCTTCTCGACATCGTTTGAATATAGATTAGGAAGGAAAAAGCAGCCACGATAGTTGAGATGAGAATGTCCTGCCGCGCGACCGCTATCGATGGACACCCGACGTTTTCTTTCCCAGGCGCGCGGGAATCCGACGCCCTCTTCCTTGATCCCTTCAACAGCCCTCCCCGTTAATCCGCCGCTTCCGCAAGTTCTGCGATGACCTTCTTGAAGAGCGAGCTCATCCTTCGCATTCTCGATTTCAAACTGTCGAGGAACTCATCCGAATTCTTGAAATCAAGGTGGGCCGCTAGGGAAGCGAGCTCATGCTCGTCGTGAGGGATCTTGTGGTTCGTCTTTGACAACGAGGCATAATTCGAGAACTCTATCATCCTGTAAAATTCGAAGCTCTCTTTCGCCTCCTGTGCCGACTCCTCGGGCAACGCCCCGATTCGTGCTAGCTTTTCGAGAAGGTCGGTGACCGTTCCGGGAAGGAAGGCGCGCATCTTGTCAAGATGGGCGAGCACAAGCGTCTGTACCAAGAACTCAACCGCAAACATCCCGCCGTCGCCTGACTTGACGTCGGTCTCGTGGAAATAGCTTTTGCTCTGGATCACCTTGCCGTATATCGAGGAAATTTCTTCGATGGCCGGTCGAGTAAGACGAAAAGTTCCGAGCGTTCGGGAAATGGCCTCGGTGATTCTGTCGGAAGGGATGATGCTCCTGAATCTTGTCATCGCCATGACTTCCCAGACCGACATGCGCTTCTCAAGGTAGACCTCATATTCAGATTCGGTCATGAGAAGCGGGGCGCTCTTTCCCTCGGGACGCAGCTTCAGGTCAACAGTGAATATCGGCTTTTCGTTCGTGTCCAGGAGTCTCTTTTGAATTTCCGGTATCTTTTTTTCGAAAGAGGGCTTGTTCTTTTTCAGCTTATCGGGAAGAATGAACACTACATCAAGATCGGACATGAAAGACATCTCTCCTGAGCCGAACTTCCCGCCAGCTATGACGACCGGCCTGTTCTTCGGGAAGATTTTCTCAATCGAGTCAAGGAGAAATGTTTCCGCTACGGCCGTCCATTTGACCTGACCCTGCGACAGCGTCAAATCCTCGAGCAGATAAAGCATGCCGAGCTTTATTTCATTGAACTGGCGCACAAGCGAAAGGGACAATGTCGTCGGATAATAAGTCGCCACATCGAGGAGCCTCTCGGGTGAAATGAGAAGATCGAGCAGGAGCGGCTCGACGGTCAGATATTCGACAAACCTTGTGGCTTTCGAGCAGAGCGTCAGTATGAGGCGCCTGAATGTTTCATCCTCAAGCGATTTGTAAAAAACCTCCAGACTCTTCACAGCTGTAACCACGCGAGAGAGGTTCTTGAGCGTCAGGTCTTGATCAACTGTCAGCTTGATGTCTTCGAATAAGGAGGGGGCAACTTCACGGAACGCTTTCGTGACGCCGGATGGGAACTCGATGTCCCCGGTTCTCGTGACGCCCCGAGATAGGAATTGAACATTTCTGTAGCTCTCATCGATTCTCTCGAAACCGTAATTCTCGAGCACCTTGCGCGTCCTGTCTTCGTTCACGGAACCTTCCAGCAGCTGTTCGATCTCGCTTCGTTCGATGGGTTGCTCGATCCTGAAGATGTTATTGAAAAGGTCCGACACGCTGTCGAAGTAGCCGAAGAGCTCGTTCCTGAACCTTCGTTCGTTTTTGTACCCGCAGCGCTTCGATAGGTTTCTGAATTCGACGGCCTCGGAAGGAAGCGTGTGCGTTTGAAGGTTGCTGAAAAGCTGGAGACGATGTTCAACGAGTCTGTAGAATCTGTAGGCGTTTGAAAGAAGAGCCGCCTCCTGCTTATTGAGGATCTTATTTTTGCCGAGTAGTTTGATAGCGCTGAGCGTGTTGCCGGTCTGAACTTCAGGTACCGGGCCGCCGTTCAGGAGCTGCAAGGCTTGGATGATGAACTCTATATCCCGTATTCCGCCGCGCCGCAGCTTTATGTTGAACTCGTTCGGATTCGCGGTCTCGATTCGTATCTTCATCCTCGGGATTTCATCGATCGGGTTTTCGAGCCACGTTCTCGGGTAGATGAAAGGGCGGAGGTGATTTAGGAATGTGTGGCTCAGCGAGTCGTCTCCGGCAACGTGACGCGCCTTTATAAGCATCTGCCTTTCCCAGAGCTCACCCCTTGACTCGTAGTAAGCTATCATTCCCTCGAGGCTCTGCGCCGCCGCGCTCGATGAGCCGTCGGGCCGCAGCCTGAGGTCGATCCTGTAAAGGTGTCCCTCCGGCGACTCACCGGTCAAATGCTTCATCAGCTCGGTGACGAACAGGTTGGCTTCCTGCGACGCTTCCACATCTCCCTGGCCTTTCCCCTTGGCATAAAGGAATATAAGGTCTATGTCGGAACTGTAATTCAACTCGTTGCCGCCGAACTTGCCAAGTGCAATGCAGCTGATGGAAGAGGCGATGGCGCCGCGCTTGGTCTTCACTTCCTTCGAGGCGATCTCGAAGGAAATCCTGAGCATGCACTCCGCAAGGCGCGAAATCTGCAGCGTCGTATCTTCAAGCTTATCCCTCCCGCAGATGTCGCGGGCGCCTATTCTCAATATTTCCCTTTTATAAATCCTGCGGATGTAATCGTTCTTGTGCGAGGCTTCTTTGTAAATGCCAACCTGGTTGTAGAGTTCGCCGTAGAGAGACTCTGGCGCAAGTTGAGTCTGGATTCCGGAAGGGGAGAAGAGAAAGCGAAAATATGACGGATGCCTGACGAGTATGTCCGCGAGATACTGACTTGTGGAAATAATCTTCAGGAAGTCGTTAAAGAGCTTTTGATCCCGCGACAAATCGGAAAGGGCGGACGCGGAGTTCGGCGTCACGTCGAGGAATCGCTCGAAATTGTTCAGCGTCATGAACTGGTCCGGAAGAGCGGCGGTTGCCTGTTCGAGCCTGTCTGTGAACTCGGCCGGATTGAGATCAGCGCCGGAGTGGATGATCAGCTCGAAAATCTTCTTGAGAAGGCCTGCGATGCCTTCTTTAGTGGCGGAGTCCACTCTTCCTTCCGGATGCATCTTTTCTTCTGAGGTACTCGATTGCCACTGAGGCGAGCTGCGCCGCTCCATACACGAACGCGGCTTCGTCTATCTTGAATCTCGCGCTGTGAATGGATGCAGTAGCGCCCATCGCCTTGTTAGCCGCGCCAATCCACCAGAAACTTCCCGGTACCTTCTGCAGGTAGTAAGCAAAATCTTCGGCTCCCATCTGAGGCTGGACTACTTTGGCCGCGTTCCTGCCGAAGAGGGCCGAAGCAGCTTCAAAGGCGAGGTTGGTCTCGCTTTCTGAGTTAACCAGAACAGGATAGCCGTGACTCACTTCCACTTTGCAGTCGCCGCCAAAGCCACGGGCGCACTGGACAGCCGTTTTCTCTATAAGAATAAGCGCTTTCTTCCGCCACTCCTCGTTCATTGTTCTCAAAGTTCCGGAGAGTTTGACGTAATCCGGAATAATGTTGGTCGCAGTGCCGCCGTGTATCGAGCCGATAGTAAGCACCGAAGGTTCCAATGGATCTTTCATTCGGCTGATTACAGTCTGAAGTTCCATGATGAGCTGCGCGCTGATGACGATTGGGTCGACTGCGTTGTGAGGTTTCGCGCCGTGTCCTCCGCGGCCCAACACCGTTATGTAAATCTCGTCGGCAGATGCCATGAGCGGACCCGCCCTAAAACCGAGCTTACCGGTTGGAAGATCCGTCGTGATATGCTGGCCGAATATCGCGTCGACGCTCGGTTCCTCCAATGCGCCGTCATCTATCATCGCGGGTGCGCCGCCCGGATTTTTTTCCTCGCTTGGCTGGAAAATAAACTTTACCGTGCCGGGTACATCATCCTTCAGAGCGGATAGAATTTTAGCCGCTCCTAGAAGCATAGCCATATGTGAATCGTGACCGCACGCGTGCATGACTCCCTTGTTGCGGCTGGCGAAGCTCAAGCCCGTTTCTTCCAAGATGGGCAACGCGTCCATATCGGCGCGAAGTCCGACGACGCCGGATTTGCCGCCACCATTAAGAATACCGGCGAGCCCCGTCTTTCCGATACCGCGCTGAACTCTGATACCAAGCCGTGAGAGTTCGGAAGCGATGAGTTTTCCGGTGGCTACCTCCTCGAACGCGAGCTCAGGTTGTTGGTGAAGCGCTCGCCTGATTTTGACAACATCCGGGAGGATTTTCTTTGAAAGTGAAAGGATTTTATCAGTCATTGCCTCAAAATATTTGGTCCGCCCCTTAAAATCAACGGTTAGAGGTTCACCGCTATCTGCAAACCTTTCAAGTCGGAAGTAGGTCTACGAATGAACGGTGAGAAGAACAATCATGGCATTCTCTGTACTTCGAAGCGGTATACGAGATCGAAATTAATTGCTAAGCAGGTTCTGGTAATAATACACTTGGAAATACATGTGGAGACGTCATCACTCTTCAAAACGCACAGCGAAGCCATGCATACATCGGCCAATGACGTGAGACAACTCGGGCTTGGTTACATTGTCACGGACTTGACCTCCATTTCAATCACAGTTAAATTGTGGCAAGATGACCGTACCGAACCAACTGACTATTCTTAGAATTTTGCTGACGCCGATATTTGTCGTGCTGTTTATAAGCGAACGACTGATTTTCAAGCAAGTATCGGTGTTAGTTTTTGCCGTAGCCGCGCTGACGGACTGGTACGATGGGTGGGTGGCGAGAAAATTCGGAACAGTATCGAGATGGGGCATCTTCCTGGATCCTCTCGCCGATAAGATACTTACTTCCGCTGCCTTCATTGCATTTGCCTGGCTTGGACTTGTCGAGTGGTGGATGGTCTGGGTAATTGTTGTTCGCGATATCTCGATCACGTTACTTCGTTCTTTTGCCGAACTTCGGGGAAGGACCTTGCACACGAACTTCAGCGCGAAAGTGAAGACTTTCGCGCAAATGGTATTTATTTATGCCATCCTCCTAGCGATCGTCCTGAAAAATTCATTGCCCGGTCTCCTCCCGATTTTCAATGTGGTGCTTGACCGCAGTGTCGTTTACTACTCGATGCTGGTCATCACCATCCTCACATTTGGCACCGGAGTTCAGTACATCATTGGCAATTACAGGATACTTTACTCCTCGCTGCGGGCTTTCAGTGGAAGAACACAATCAGAATGATTCCGTAAGGGGAGAAGCGGAAGAAGCAAGCGGCTCGTCAGCCTCGGTGGAGGGCGGTCCGAATCTCCTCGATAAGATCATAGCTACCGGTCTCGGGACCGGATTGTCCCCATTCGCGCCGGGAACAGTCGGATCTTTGCTCGCCTTCCTGATCTACTTCATTCCAGGATTTCACGAAACTTTCATTATGCTGCCGGCGATTTTAATTTTCTTCGCGTGGGGGACGCTTGCTGCTGATAGAATGGAAAAAGCGTATGGTCACGACCCTTCGAGGGTGGTAATCGATGAAATAGTCGCCTTATGGATTTCACTCCTTTTTCTTCCCCATCGACTCCTCCTTGCGCTGATGGCATTCGTGATCTTCAGAGTCCTGGATATTTTTAAACCTTTTCCCGCAAATTATTTCGACAGGCGGGATCGGGGGATTTCTATCATGATGGACGATGTGGTTTGCGGAGTTTACACAAATATAATCCTGCAACTATATCTGTTCTTTGGAAAGTGACCAGGCTGCCTGGTTCATTACGGAATGGGTTCCAGTGCGTCATATTGAATCAATGGAGTTTTCTCGCCGGTCCGCGTGATCGTTTCACGATAAATCTCAAGGATGGATCCAGCCGCGTAGCGCTGAAATGATTTCTGTGACTATTTGAGAGAGTCATGCGCGGTTTCATAAGGACTTGAGATTATGCGTGCCTCAATTTTGCGCCCGAGACCCCTAAGCACTTTTGATAAGAACGGAGACTTTTTGATGAGAACTGCTTCAATAATCACCATAGGCGACGAGGTTTTAATTGGCCAGGTGGTGAATACCAACGCATCTTTTTTGGGACAGCGGCTGTCCGAGGTCGGACTCGAAGTTGTTCGCACTATTGTCGTCGGCGATGACTATGACGAGATAATGCGGGCGTTCAAAGAGTACAATGCCAGTTATGATGCAGTTTTTGTAACAGGCGGCCTTGGTCCGACGCACGATGATATTACAAAGAAGGTAGTCGCGGATTTTTTCGGGGCGAAACTCGTGGAGGACGCGGATGTGCTTGAGAATGTCAAGGACCGGTTGGCAAGAAGGAACATTCCTCTAAAGCAAGTTAACCGCGACCAGGCGCTCGTCCCCGAAGGTTGCACGGTCCTTATGAATCATTGGGGGACGGCCCCCGGAATGCTCTTCGAAAAAGACGGGAAGTTTTTCGCGGTCATGCCCGGCGTCCCGCACGAAATGCGGAATATAATGACGGAGCACCTGGTTCCCAGACTCAAGGAGAAGGTCGTCGGACAGGTTATCAGGCACAAGGTGTTGAAGACCGCAGGTATCGCCGAGTCAAGCCTGTTTGAGCTCCTTGGAAATCTCGACGACATTTTGGGCGGGAAAGCCAAGCTTGCGTTTCTGCCGAGTCAGTTCGGTGTCAGGCTTCGAATAAGCGTCAAGGCTAAGACCGCGGAGGAAGCGGACGTGATAGCTGACGAAGTCGCTGCAAAGATACAGGCAAAGGCACAGAAATACATTTACGCAGAAGGCGAAGTCGATCTTGAAGAGGCGCTGGGAAATCTCCTCAAAGAAAGGGGGCTCACGCTGGCGGTTGCGGAGAGTTGTACTGGTGGCTTGATTTCTCATCGTCTGACCAACATATCTGGCAGCACCGCTTACTTCGAAAGAGGGGTGGTAACATATAGCAATCAGGCAAAGGTCGAGATCCTTCACGTTCCGGAAGAACTCATTCAGAAGTTTGGCGCCGTCAGTGAGGAGGTGGCCAGAGCGATGGCTGATGGAGTCAGGGCTATTTCGCGGACCGACATCGGCGTATCTGTAACCGGCATAGCGGGTCCAACAGGCGGCACGGAGGAGAAACCTGTCGGGCTTGTTTACATAGGTATTTCAGATGTTCGCGGTACGATGGTTGATAAACATAATTTTCCCGACGAGCGCGTTCGCTTTAAAGACAGGGCCTCTCAGGCCGCTTTGGAGCTGGTGAGGCGCCGTGTCCTGGGCCTCGCGTGATTCCGGCCGTGAGCTACCATCGTTCAGCGCGAGAATTTTGTTCGTGAACATGCCGGCAAGTTCTAGATGCGGAATCGGATAATGAGGATTTTTTTCGGAGCAACGCTTCCAGAGATAACCAAAGACGAAATCGCGGAGCTGGTAAGTTCTCTTCGGCTATCGCTGAGGAATGCCAGGTTCGAGGGAAGGGACAAGCTCCACATCACGCTTCAGTTCATCGGCGATTTTTCTGCCGATCGGGCAGGCGAACTCTTCGAGTCTGCCTCCTCGGGACTCGCGAAGCTGCCGCCAATGGCGTCTGTCACGGAAATTGTTGGCTTAAGCTATTTTCCGAATAATAGAGTTAGAAGAGGAGTCTGGCTGGAATGTCGCGATGATGGTACGCTCGCACGAGTTTCGCAAGTCATCAAGGAAGCTTCGTCGTCTTACGGCATTGCTCCGGATGCGCGCGAATTCAAGCCTCACATTACAATAGCACGCATGTCGCAGCCATTTGACGCGAGAGGAAGGAGAGGCGACACGCGCGGAGCATTTGACCGCAGCGGGCCCATGTTCCCCGAAGACTTGCAGAAGTTACTGGGCGGGGGTAAATTATCGGTGGATCGATTCTTCCCCAAGAGCGTTGCACTATTCGAAAGCACTTTGAAGCCCACGGGCTCGGAATATAAAATTTTGTACGAGTATTCACTAGAAAAGTCCGAAAATGAAATCACCCGGCAGGGGACGTCGGACGGGAAAGGAATTTGAAAATGTCTGAAGAGAAAGATGCCAAGCTGAAGGCGCTGGATATCGCGCTTAATCAGATCGAACGCGACTACGGCAAAGGCGCCGTGATGAAGATGGGAGAGGGTCCCATCGCGAAGATAGACGCGATTTCTACGGGATCGATCTCTCTCGATTGGGCCCTGGGCATCGGAGGCATTCCGAGGGGAAGGATCACCGAAATATTTGGCCCGGAGAGTTCCGGTAAAACCACTCTCTGTCTCAGCGCCTGAGACATAAGCCTCGC